>NZ_JAHBDN010000066.1:0-44937 GCF_019956445.1 Pseudomonas sp. BF-R-19 | reverse complement strand
GATCACGCAACATCAATGTTGAATGTGAAGGCCCCTTCGCGAGCAAGCCCGCTCCCACAAGGGATCAGTGCTTGGCCACGAGGTCTTTCGGCAGCTTGAAGGTCCAGAGCATGCCGCCCTGGTTGAAGTCCTTCACCCGCTTGGCCACTTCGCCGCCCCACAGCGGCACCGCGCCGCCCCAGCCGGAGAGCACCGAGACGTACTGTTCGCCGTCCATTTCCCAGGTCACGGGTGAGCCGAGCACGCCGGAACCGGTCTGGAATTCCCAGACCTTTTCGCCGGTCTTGGCATTGAACGCCTGCAGGAAACCTTCCGGCGTGCCGGTGAACACCAGGTTGCCCTTGGTGGTCAGCACCCCGCCCCACAGCGGCGCGTAGTTCTTGTGGCGCCAGACTTCCTTGCCGGTTTTCGGATCGATCGCCCGCAGCACGCCGATGTAATCTTCGTTCAACGGCTTGATGGTGAAGCCGGCGCCGAGGAACGCCGCGCCTTTCTTGTAGGCGATGCCTTCGTTCCAGATGTCCATGCCCCATTCGTTGGACGGCACATAGAACAGCCCGGTGTCCTGGTTGTAAGCCATCGGCATCCAGTTTTTCGCGCCGAGGAACGCCGGCGCGACGAAGACCGAACTGCCCTTGGCTTCGGAACCCGGGGCACCGGGACGGCTGGCCTCGTTGTAGATCGGCCGGCCGTTCTTATCCAGGCCGGTGGCCCAGGTGATCTTGTCCACGAACGGGAAGCCACGGATGAACTTGCCGTTGGTACGATCCAGCACATAGAAGAAGCCGTTACGGTCGGCAGTGGCCGCCGCCTTGATCTCCTTGCCGCCTTCGCTGTAGTTGAACGACACCAGTTCGTTCACGCCGTCGTAGTCCCAACCGTCGTGGGGCGTGCTCTGGAAGTGCCACTTGATGGTGCCGTCGTCCGGGTTGAGCGCCAGGCGCGACGAAGAGTAGAGGTTGTCGCCAGGGCGCAGGTGCGAGTTCCACGGCGCCGGGTTGCCGGTACCGAACAGCAGCAGATTGGTTTCCGGGTCGTAATAGCCGCCCAGCCAAGGGGCCGCGCCGCCGGTTTTCCAGAGATCGCCCGGCCAGGTCTTGCCCGCCTCGCCGCCGGAGATGCCGTTCTCCACCGCTTTGCCGTCCTTGTAGACGAAGCCCATATGGCCTTCGACCGTCGGCCGGGTCCACAGCAGGTCACCGTTTTTCGGGTCGTAGGCCTCGATCTTGCCCACCACACCGAACTCGCCACCGGCCACGCCGGTAATCAGCTTGCCGTTGATCACCAGCGGCGCGGCGCTGATCGAGTAGCCTTCCTTGTGGTCGGCGACTTTCTTGCTCCACACCACCTTGCCGGTGTCCTTGTTCAGCGCCACGAGCTTGGCGTCCAGGGTGCCGAAAATCACCAGGTCGCCATACAGCGCGACGCCACGATTGATCACGTCGCAGCAAGGGCGGATGTCATCGGGCAGGCGCGCATCGTATTGCCAGAGTTTTTTGCCGGTGCGTGCATCCACGGCGAACACCCGGGAGTAGGAACCGGTCATGTACATCACGCCGTCCTTGACCATCGGCTGCGCCTGCTGGCCACGCTGTTTTTCACCGCCGAAGGAAAACGCCCAGGCCGGTCGCAGCTCCTTGACGTTGTCGACGTTGAGAATATCCAGCGGACTGTAGCGCTGCCCTTGAACGCCGAGACCGTTGGTCACGACCTGTTCCGGGTTCTTCGGGTCCTGGAGAATGTCCTGGTCGGAAACCCCGGCCAATGCCTGGCCGGACAACAGCATGGCACTGAGCAGCAGGCTCAAGACGAAGGGCTGGCGACGTGCGGGTTGGGTCATGACGGCTTCCTCTGCGGATTTTTGTTATGTCCGGAAAATTCTCCCGGTCTGGTGCAGATTCTTGAGCGCCGCCGCCCTGGCAACAATTGCCCGCAATGAGGAGATTGCTAGTTCCTTGGTACAGGTTTGGAGGAGATGAGCAGTGGATTTTGTGCCCGACACAGGCCCCCTGTGGGAGCGGGCTTGCTCGCGAAAGCGGTCTATCTGTCACATTGATGCTGGATGTGCTGCCGTCTTCGCGAGCAAGCCCGCTCCCACATTTGATCGGGGTGGGTCAGTTATTTGCGGTGGAATCCACCCGTGTCATCCGCTCGCGCTCGTAGCGCGGGTACAGATGACTGACGCTGCGGATCAGTTCGTAGCGGCTCAGGTTGATCCCGGTGAAACGTTCGGGGATGGGGCTGCGGATCATCTCGGCCATGTCGCTGCCATTGGCGGCGCCGTCGCGCATCAGCTGATCGAGCCAGGTCAGGTAATCGCGCATCTGCTCGAAGGGCTGCGGATCACTGGCCACCGGCCCATGGCCGGGCACCACCAGCGTCCAGGGCAAGCCTTGCAGGGTCGCGATGTCCGCCAGCCACACTGACAGCCCTGGGCTGTTGGGCGTGGTCAGCGCCCGCTGATAAAACACCAGGTCCCCGGCAAACAGCACGCCGGTTTGCTGGTCGAGAATAGCCAGATCCGCGCCCGTATGCCCACCCAGGCTCAGCAGACGCAGATCGTGATTCCCAAAACTTTTCACGCCGGGTGCCAGCGTCTGCGTCGGCAGCACCACTTCGGTGCCACGCATCCAGTCGCCGACCATCCGGTACATATTCTCGGCCATCGCATCGCCTTGCCGGTGCAACAGCTCGGTGGTGCCGGCCAGGGCGCCGATCGGCACGTCGCTGAAGGTTTGATTGCCCAGCACATGGTCCGGGTGGTGATGGGTCAGCAAGACCTCGACCACCGGCTTGTCGGTGGTGGCGGCAATCGCCTTGCGCAGCGCTTCGCCGTAACGCCGGGACGGGCCGGTGTCGATCACCACCACTCCGCGCTCAGTGACGATGAACGCAGTGTTGACGATGTTGCCGCCGTTGGCCTTGGCGAAATTATCCGTGCTGCCTTCCAGCAGCCAGGTGTCCTGGGCGATCTGCCGGGGCTTGAGCGAATACTCGAGATCGGCCAGGGCCGGCAGACTGACGCTCAGCACCATCAACAGGATCCAGCGCATGCCACGCTCCTTGAGGTCAGGGGATCGACGCATCGAACTCATTACCGCTGTTGTCCCGCAGCAGCAGGCGCGTTTGCCCTGCCCCTTCGATGTCGAAGGCCAGGTTGGGGTTTTCGCTGACCGCCGGAAACAGCTCCAGCCGGGCCAGCACTTGCTCGTTGTGGTCGCGCAACTCGGCATGGTTGATGAAGAATTCCGGAATGCCGCTGACCATGCCGTTGTCCATCGGATGGGCCACCTGCAAACGCAAGCGGCTGAATTCGCCCCGGGGATAACGGCCGCCAAGCACTTCGCCGATGTGCTCCTCCCAGCCCGGTTGAGTGCGCACCACGCTCGGCGCGGTGCAACCGCCACCGGCGGCGTCGATCAGTGTCGAACCGACATGCCACACGCCGTCGCGGGTCAACACCGCCGCGCGCAAGGGCGTGGCCTGTTCGATGCGAATGCGCAACGACAGCCAGGGCAAAACCGAATTCAGCGGCTGGAAGTCGACGATTTTCGGCAAAGGGTTAAGTTCTGCCCAGGCGAGGATTTTCACCACCTCGCCCTTGAACGCCCGGGCGTCGATTTCCAGCGGCACCTGCCGGGCATCTTCGGCAAACGGCGGCGCCAGCAGCTTGACCCGATCATCGAAAACGAACGGCGCATTGCCGAGAAACTGCTGCTGATAGAAAGTCCACATCACCGATGGCACCGGGTCTTTGCCGGGATCGATAGCGCCAGCCTGTGCCGCCAGGCTCAACCAGCAGGCCAACAGACAACTCCCTCGCCATTTCATCGCCTGCTCCTTATTGATACATCTCGGGCACGTCGTATTGCAGGCCGTAATGGCCGTAGATGGTCTTCACCGAGCCCTCGCGGATGAGGCTTTCCAGCGCCTCCTCCACGGCATAGGCCAGTTGCCGGTTGCTTTCGTGCACCGCCATGCCGATTTCCCAGAGCTGCTTGCCCATGTTCGGATAGGCGTTCGCAGCCAGTGCCACCTGAGGGTCGGCCGCTTCGTGCACTTGCCAGTCGATTTCGCCGCGCATGGCCATCACCGCGTCGACTTCACCGGCCTTCATCGCGGCAAACGCCTGGGGTACGCCAGGATAGTGATGGGTCTTGCTGGCGAGCATGCCGTTGAACACCGAGGTCAGGTAAAACGACGGTACGCTGTCGACTTCGACACCAATCGGGTGATGCTCGAACACCGCGACGCTGGCGACCTTGTCCAGTCGCCGACGGTCATAGGCCACCTGCCATTGTTCGTTCTGATACGGACCGAACATCACCACCTGGCCGTTGACCAGTTCGCCGAACTCGTTGCGCTTCTGCGCGTAGTCACGGTCGTAGGGCACGCGCATCATCAGGTCGGCCAGTTGCTGGTTGTGCAAGGCACTGGCACGCCAGATGTAATCGCGCAGGTCGTCGTCGAGCTTTTCCCCGGCCGGCGCCCAGATCAGCGTCAGGCGCACGCCGAGCGCCTTGGCCAACGCTTCGGCGAGTTCGACATCGACACCCCGGGGCTTTCCGGCGCGTTCAAAGCTGTAGGGGGCGAAGTCCTTGTAGACCGCGACCTTCAGCTCCCCGGCGGCGATCATTTCGTCGTAGTTGCGAACCTGCGCCTGCGCCGCCTGGCAGCACAGCCACAAAGCGCCGATCAACACCGCGAGCAGGCGCATGGGTCACTCCTCGACGTGCACAGTGTCCAGATAAGTGCGCACCGCCCACAGGGCTTCCTGGCTCAGGTAGTCGGCCATCTTCGGCATGTACACCCGACCGTCGCGCACCGCGCCATGGCGCACCCGCTCGGCGAACCACTCATCGCCCGACTCACCGACATCGAGCATGCGCAAGTCGGGGGCGATGCCGCCGGACTTGGCTTCCAGGCCATGACAGGCCGCGCAGTTCTGGGTATAGGCCGAGGAGCCGATCTCCACCGCCTTGTCATGTTCCGGGGCGGTGCGATACGGGTTCACCGCGGCCCAGCCATCGGCATCGAGCTGCACACCGGCATCCTTGATTGGCGTCAGTCCCTTGGTTTCCACGGCCTGTGGCACCACGTTGCCGTGGGCCCAGACGGAACCTGCGCTGATCAAACTGGCCAATAGCCCGGTCACGAGCAAGGCGTTGCGTTTTGTTGTCATTGTTATGCCCTCTGGATTGCACGCAAAACCTCTTGGCAGAGGCTATGGCAGCCATCTTAGAAACGGCATCGCACTCACCCCATGCTGCTTTGGTGGTCGCTACCTAGTCCCTTGGTAGTAAGGCGCTGGATGGACACCACCGGTACTTTCTGCATATTTCCTCAGCTTCACGGGCTACCTAAGCTGGCGCTACCTGTAATGGAGTACCCTATGCGCCAGCTCATCCCTTACGCCTTGATCTACCTGCTGGCGATTGCCTGCGCCGCCGGCCTGGTCACCCAGAGCCAAGCCGCCGATGCACCCTTGCAGGTGCGGATCGGCTACCTGGGTTATCGCCCCGACCCCGGTCCGTTGCTGTCCAACGTCATCCCCGAGCCCGCCGATGCCGGGCAGCGCGGCGCCGAACTGGCGATCACCGACAGCAACAGCACCGGGCGTTTTCTCAACCACGGCTACAGCCTGGTCAGCGCCAGTGTCGACAGCCCCGAAGCCTTGCTTGAAGCGGCGAAGATCCAGCATGAACAGGGCCTGCGCCTGTTTGTGGTGAATACCCCCGCGACCAGCCTGCGCCAATTGAGTGCAGCACTGCCCGACAGTTTGCTGTTCAACGCCGGTAGCCCCGATGACAACCTGCGCACCACCGATTGCCTGCCGAACGTGCTGCACACCTTGCCGAGCCGGGCGATGCTTGCCGATGCACTGGCGCAGTTTCTGGTGCTGCGCAAATGGCAGCGGGCGCTGCTGATTATCGGCCCGACTCCGGACGATCAAGCCTATGCCGCCGCCCTGCGCCGCGGGGCCAAGCGCTTCGGCTTGCAACTGGTGGCGGAAAAAACCTGGAGCTTCGACAACGACCAACGCCGCAGCGCCCAGGCGGACATGCCGTTGTTCACCCAGACCGCCGAGTACGACGTGGTACTGGTGGCCGATGAACGCGGCGACTTCGGTGAATACGTGCCCTACCAGACCTGGTACCCGCGCCCGGTCGCCGGCACCCAGGGCCTGACCCCGGTGGGCTGGCACAAGACCGTGGAAACCTACGGCGCCGCGCAGCTGCAAAAACGCTTCGAAGCCCTGACCGGGCGCTGGATGAATGACCGTGATTTCGCCGCGTGGATCGCCGTGCGCAGTATCGCCAGCGCCGTGAGCAAATTGCGCCAGGCCGAGCCGATGGCGATCCGTACGCTGGAAATCAGCGACCAGTTGCCGCTCGACGGTTTCAAGGGCCGCAAGCTCAGCTACCGGCCGTGGAACGGCCAGTTGCGCCAGCCGATTCCCATCGTCCAGCCCCGGGCGCTGGTCAGTACGTCCCCCCAGGACGGTTTTCTGCACCCGTTCAACGAGATGGACAGCCTGGGCTACGACAAACCCGAGGTCAGCTGCCGCTTTCCCTGAGCCGATAATCACAACAACAAGGAATCCGCCATGCGCCGCACCCTGCTCTCTTGCACCTTGCTGCTCGCCGCTGGCCATGCCGTTGCCAGCACTGCCTGGGTCTCCAACGAAAAGGACAACAGCCTGAGCCTGATCGACCTGCAGACCCTGCAAGTCACCGACACCCTGCCCGTCGGCCAGCGCCCCCGCGGCCTGCTGCTGTCCCATGACAACAAGCTGCTGTACATCTGCGCCAGTGACTCGGACCGGGTCCAGGTGATGGACGTGGCCACGCGCAAGATCATCAAGGAACTGCCCTCGGGCAAGGACCCCGAGCAATTCGCCCTGCACCCGAACAATCGCTGGTTGTACGTCTCCAACGAAGACGATGCGCTGGTCACGGTGATCGACACCGAGACCTCCAAGGTACTCGGCCAGATCGAAGTCGGTGTCGAACCCGAGGGCATGGCCGTCAGCCCTGACGGCAAGTGGGCGGTCAACACCAGCGAAACCACCAACATGCTGCACTGGATCGACACCAGCACCCAGACCCTGGCCGACAGCACCCTGGTGGACCAGCGCCCGCGCTTCGTCGAGTTCTCCCCCGATGGCGCCCGGCTCTGGGCCTCGGCGGAAATCGGCGGTACCGTGACCATTCTCGATGTGGCCAGCCGCACCGTGCTCAAGACCCTGAACTTCCAGATCAAGGGCGTGCACCCGGACAAGGTCCAGCCGGTGGGCATCAAGCTCAGCGCCGATGGCAAGTACGGCTTCGTCGCCCTCGGCCCGGCCAATCATGTGGCGGTGATCGATGCCAAGACCTTCGAGATTCTCGATTACCTGCTGGTGGGTCGACGGGTCTGGCAGATGGCGTTCACCCCGGATCAGAAGCAATTGCTGGTCACCAACGGCGTCAGCGGCGATGTCTCGGTGATCGATGTCGACAGTCTCAGGGTCAGCAAATCGGTGAAAGTCGGACGCTACCCTTGGGGCGTGGTGGTGACACCATGAACGCCCTTGAAGTCAGCGACCTGAGCTTTGCCTACGGCGCTCGAGAGGCCTTGCGCAAGGTGAGCTTCAGCCTGGAACCCGGGCGTTTCGCCGCGCTGCTGGGACCCAACGGCGCGGGCAAGTCGACCCTGATTGCCCTGCTGACCCGGCTCTATGATCTGCAGCACGGCGAGATCCGCGTCGGTGGCTGCTCATTGCGCAGCGCGGCACGCCCGGCGCTCAAGCAGTTGGGTGTGGTGTTCCAGCAAAGCACCCTGGACCTGGACCTCAGCGTTGAGCAGAACCTGCGTTATCACGCCGCATTGCATGGCCTGTCCCGGCGTCAGACCGACCTTCGGGTCGACGCCGAACTGGCCCGCCAGGCCCTGACCGACCGCCGCCGCGAACGGGTGCGTGAACTCAATGGCGGCCATCGACGCCGGGTGGAAATTGCCCGCGCCCTGCTGCACGAGCCGCGTCTGTTGCTGCTCGATGAAGCCAGTGTCGGCCTCGACCCGGCGAGTCGCCTGGCGCTCAACCAGCACATCCGCAGCCTGTGTCGCGAAGAGCGCATCAGCGTGCTCTGGACCACCCACCTGCTCGATGAAGTACAGCCCAGCGATGACTTGCTGATCCTGCATCAAGGCCGGCTGGTAGCCAGCGGACAGGCCGATGCCCTGAGCCTGGAACACGGCGGTGACCTCGGTTCGGCCTTCACCCGCCTGACAACATCAGGAGCTGCCCAATGAACGCTTACTGGCAATGCTTTAGCGGTATCGTGCTGCGCGAATGGCTGCGCTTTGTACTGCAACGCACGCGGTTTCTCAGCGCCCTGGTGCGGCCGCTGCTGTGGCTGCTGGTGTTCGCCACCGGTTTTCGCGCAGCGCTGGGGATCGCGATCATCGAACCCTACGACACCTACATTCCCTATGAGGTCTACATCATTCCCGGGCTGGCCTGCATGATCCTGCTGTTCAACGGCATGCAGGGCTCACTGTCGATGGTCTACGACCGCGAGATGGGCAGCATGCGCGTGCTGCTGACCAGCCCCCTGCCCCGAACCTTTCTGCTGTGCAGCAAGCTGGTGGCCACCTCACTGATTTCGTTGTTGCAGGTGTATGCATTCCTGGCGATTGCCTGGGTCTACGGCGTGCAGCCACCGGCGATGGGCCTGTTGCTGGCGTTGCCGGCCCTGCTGCTGGTGGCGTTGATGCTCAGCGCACTGGGTCTTTTGCTGTCGAACGCGATCCGCCAGCTGGAGAACTTTGCCGGGGTGATGAATTTCGTGATCTTCCCGCTGTTTTTCCTGTCATCGGCGCTGTATCCGCTGTGGAAGATGCGCGAGGCCAGCGAGTGGCTGTATTGGCTGTGCGCGGTGAATCCGTTCACCCATGCGGTGGAGCTTGTGCGTTTTGCCCTGTATGAACGCTTCAATCCGCTGGCACTGGCGGTGTGCACGGGGCTGACGCTGCTGTTTGCGTTGCTCGCCGTGCTGACCTTCAACCCGCAGCATGCGGCCTTGCGCAAATCCAGCTGACAACACAATCCCAATGTGGGAGCGGCGGTGCGACGATTCGACTTGCTCGCGAAGGCGTTGTGTCAGTCAACTCATTTATTGGATGTGACGCCCCCTTCGCGAGCAAGCCCGCTCCCACAGTTGATCTTCATTGAACAGGGTGAAATTACTACTTTAGTACTGGTTTCCCTGTCTATCGTCGCATTCCCAACGCCCCCCGACTGGCATGTAATAGGTCCATAACTATAAGGACTGAACCCATGCCACGTGCCCGACGTTGCCTGTTGCGCCCTGCTCTCGCCGCCCTGTCCCTGGGCCTGCTGCTGAGCACCGCGCAGGCCGACACTGCGCTGTTCTCCGCCGATGGCTATCGCATCGGCCTGTACCGCAGCCCGACGCCCGACCAGCTGCAAGGCGCAACCATCGTCGACACCCGCGCCCTGCAAACCCTGCTCGGCCAAACCCCGCGCCCGGTGCTGATCGACGTCTACCGCCGTCAGTGGCTGCAAGGGCAATTCATCGAAGACCAGCCCCATGAAAACCTGCCCGGCAGCCATTGGCTGGCCAATACCGGGGACGGCGACCTGACGCCGCAATGGCAGGACTATTTCGCCGCCAACCTGAAAAAGCTGACCGCCGGCGACCCGACGCAACCGCTGGTCTTCTATTGCCGCTCCGACTGCTGGTTGAGCTGGAATGCGGTCAAGCGCGCAGCCACCATGGGCTATAAGACTCTGTATTGGTATCGCGATGGCCTGGACGCCTGGCAAGCGGCCAATCTGCCGGTTTCGCCAGCCCGGCCCGAACCCTTTCCCTGAGCTTTACGCGTGCGTGTTGTTGCCACACCATAATCAAAATAATGAGGTGAAAGGCCATGTACAAAATTCTGATTGCCGACGATCACCCACTGTTTCGCGAAGCCATCCACAACGTCATCAGCGACGGTTTTGCCGGCAGCGAAGTGATGGAAACCGCCGACCTGGACAGCGCCCTGGCCCTGACCCAGGAACACGACGACCTGGACCTGATCCTGCTCGACCTGAACATGCCCGGCATGCACGGGCTCAATGGCCTGATCAACCTGCGTAACGAAGCGCCGACCATTCCGGTGGTGATTGTCTCCGCCGAGCAAGACAAACAGATCGTGCTGCAAGCCATCACCTACGGCGCGGTGGGTTTCATCACCAAGTCGTCACCCCGCACCCAGATGACCGATGCGATCCAGCAGATTCTCAATGGCAACGTCTACCTGCCGCCGGACATCATCCGCACTGCCAAAGGCAGCACCCACCGGCGGATGAACGACACCCCGAGCTTCCCGCCCGAACTGCTCCAGGCCCTGACCCGCAAGCAGCTGCAGGTGCTGGAACGCATGACCAAGGGCGAATCGAACAAGCAGATCGCCTATACCCTGGAAATCGCCGAGACCACGGTCAAGGCCCACGTGTCGGCGATCCTGCGCAAGCTCAACGTGCACAACCGGGTGCAGGCGATCCTGAGTGCCGGGGATATTGATTTCGGGTCTTATTTGCGGCGTTGAGTCAGTAAGACCGCGGCGCCCCTTTCGCGAGCAAGCCCGCTCCCACAAGGACAGCGATGTACCTGTGGGAGATTCTATGGTTGAGGGGAAGCCCTCAACCTGCTTTCGGTTGGTATTCACCTTGCCCTTTCAGCAGTGCAAATACGACCCGCGCAAGCTTGCGGGCCAAGATCACCAAGGCCTGCGTTGTACTGAAACCCCGAGCTCTTTGCTCCTCGTAAAACCCTTTCCAGGAAGGAGTGCGGCTGGCGGACATGGCTGCGTTGTGCAGAAGTCGGCGAGCTTCCGGATCTCCGCGCTTGGTCAGGCTTCGACGGCCATCCTTTTGCCCTGACTTCGATACCCGCAAATCCATCCCCAGAAATGCGATAAATGCATCCGCATTTCTGAAGTCGCCTCGCTGAAACGCCGCAATCAACCGTGCGCCTGTCAAAAAACCAATGCCTTCAACTTTCATGCAGCGCTTCAACTGGGCGAGTAAACCGGCCTCGTTCAGATGATCATTGATCATCTTCTCGACCAGTGTTTCAAGCCTGCGCATGGATGCCAGTTGCTCGGCAAATGCGGTTTTAAGCAGGGGTTCATTCGCCCAGCTCTGCACCAGACCGACTCGCGCCTGAACCAGCGCCGCGCGGCGGCGGAAAAGACTCAGTAGGCGACGATACAGTGGGGATGGCGGGATCCAGGGGTGGAGTTCTTCGTATTCATTTTTCAGATAACGAGCGAGCAGTTTGGCGTCCAACGCATCAGTTTTGGCCCGAATCTTCACGCCTTTGCGGTAATGACTCAACTCGTAGCCGCCGACCATGTAGATAGTGCAGCCAGCCTCATGGGCCAGATCGGCGAACTCCAAGTGATAGATGTTGGTCGATTCGATGGCCAGATCAACCGGTGCCAGCAAGGCTTTCAGCCATTTTTTGATGGCTGTCTTGTCATTGGTAATGGTCTCGAGAAGATCCAGTTCAGCCTGATAGATCACCAGTTCATTCTTGGCGACATCCACACCTACGATCGGCTTTACGACAGAAACCGCCATTGCCATTGAAATTCCTCCGGGATAAGGTTTTGAGCACTTGAAGGGCTCACCCAGAGGCGCAGGCTTGTTCCTATCGTCGGTCCTAGCCAGATGCATTCTTTATCGGCGCTTGGGCGAAAGGAGGAGGGGCGAAATCTCCCACGGATCTGTACTGCGCCAACAGTCAGAATCGGGCTTTGTCCCTCCTCCTCCCTTCAAGTCCCAGCATACAAGCGGGCTTGCTCGCGAAGAGGCCCGTGAGCGCACCAGAAAACTCAAGGCCTGCCGAGTAGATGACTCATCGCCGTCTTCAGCTTCATCGGCCGCACCGGCTTGTGCATCAGGGTGTGGCCCAGTTCGCGGATCTGCTGCTTGAGTTCATTGCTGTAGTTGGCCGTGATCATCATTGCCGGGATCGGTGACGCGCGCCGGGCATTGATCCGGGCTACGGCGTCGACACCGTTGCGATCATTGTCCAGATGGTAATCGGCGATCAGCAGATCCGCCTCGGCGTGATAGTTGTCCACTTGCCGCGCCAGGTCCTCCTCCGACAGTGCCGTCACCACCCGACACCCCCACTCCTCGAGCAAGGTGCGCATGCCGGCACAGATGGTCGCGTCGTTGTCCAGCACCCATATCCGCGCACCCCGCAGGCGCTCGAGCATCGGCTCGCTCATCTGCAACGTCGGCGGTGGTGTCGGCGCGGTGGCGCTCAAGGGTACTTCGACCGAGAACATCGAGCCCCGGCCCGGCCACGAGCGCACATGGATCGGATGCCCGAGGATGCCGGCAATTTTCTCGACGATCGCCAGGCCCAGACCCAAACCGCGATCCTGATCGGGCCGCTGCACATCACCGCGCTTGAACTCCTGGAAAATCTCTTCCAGGCGATGCTCGGCAATGCCCATGCCGCTGTCCCAGACTTCGATCGTCAGGCACTGATGATGCCGCCGGCAACCGAGCACCACGCGACCGCTGTAGGTATAACGAATCGCATTGCTCAGCAGATTGCGCAGAATCCGCGCCAGCAACTGGATGTCGCTGCGCACCAGCGCCGAACAGCCGATGAAGTGCAGTTGCAGGCCTTCACTGCGCGCCACCTGGGTGTATTCGGCGGCCAGGTTGTCCAGCAGTTCACTGAGGGCGAACGGTGCAATGTCGGCCTTGATCACCCCCGCATCGAGCTTGGAAATATCCACCAGGGTGCCGAGCAGGTTCTCCACGTCTTCCAGGGAATTGCTCACGTTGCGCACCAGAATCTCGCTGGACATCGGCTCACGCCGTTCCAGCAAGGCACTGGTAAACAGTCGCGCGGCATTCAACGGTTGCAGCAGGTCGTGGCTGACGGCGGCGAGGAACTTGGTTTTCGACAGGTTGGCCTGCTCGGCTTCCTGCTTGGCTTCGCGCAAGCGTGACTCGACCAGGCGACGCTCATCGATCTCGCGCAGCAGCTGGTCGTTGAGGGTGGTCAATTCCGCCGTGCGCTCGCGTACCCGCAGCTCCAGGTTCTGATACGCCTGATGCAGCGCCTCGGCGGTGCGGCGGCGTTCGGTGATGTCGCGGATCAGCACGAAAATCCCCACCACCTCGCCACTGGCCAGACGGTTGGGCACATAGGAGCGCAGCATGTAGCGCTCCTGGTTGTTGACGTTGGTTTCGGCGAACTCGAAGGTCACGCTCTCGCCGGCCAGTGCCCTGGCCACATAGGACTCCAGCCGCTGGTAATGCTGTTCGCTGTGCACTTCGCGCAGGCTCTGGCCGAGCATCACGCCGCGGGGCCAGCAGTACCATTCTTCGTAGACCTTGTTGGTGAACTCGTAGACCAGGTCGGCATTGAGGTAGGCAATCAATGCAGGAACGTGATCGGTGATCAGGCGGATCCAGTGTTCGCTTTCGCTCAGCGCTTCGGCGTGCTGGTAGCGTTCGGTAATGTCGGTGAAGGTGTTGACGAAACCGCCGGTGGGCAACGGATGGGTGCGGATTTCCAGGACCCGGCCATCGTACAGGCGCTGCTCGCATTCGCGGACCGGTCGCCCATTGCCATCGCGACTGGCCGGGGTCAGCAGGTTCAACTCGCTGTCGGCGATCACTTCGGCAAACGGGCGATGGGCCGCCACCGGCGCCAGCCCGCTCAACTCCAGGAAACGCCGGTTCCACAATTCCAGGATGCCCTCGGCGCTGACCATCGCCACCCCTTGGGACAGGTTGTCGACCGCCCGTTGCAACAGGTGCGACTTCTGCGCCACCGCCTGCTCACGGCGCATGGTTTCGCTGAGTTTGACGTCGGTAATGTCGGTGAACAGGATCACCCGCCCGCCTTCCTGGGTCGGCCGCTCGCTGACCTGCAGCCAGCGCCCGTTCTGCAGGCGGTACAGCAGGTTTTCGTCCGCATGCCCGCGTGGTTCTTCGGTGAACAGGCCATTGTTCAGCATCAGCCGCTTGACCTCGGTCAGGCGCATGCCGGCGTTGATCCGCACCCGACTGTTGCGCCAGAACGCCTTGAAGCGACTGTTGAACAGCACGATGCGCTGCTCGGCGTCGAACAGCACGAAGGCGTCGGAAATGCTTTCGATGGCATCGATCAGGTGTTGATGCGCCGTTTCCGCGCGCAGGCGGGCTTCGCTGAGCAAATGATTGCCGGCCTTGAGTTCGGCCATGGCCTGGTTCAGGGCATCGGTGCGTTCGCGCACTTGTTCGGCCAGCACCACCGAATGCTGGAATGCCGCGTACGGATCGTTGCCGCGGGTTCCCCCGGACTCGACCCGTTCGATCAGCGCGCCATTGATGCGCTGCAGTTTATGGTTTTCCAGGCGCAGCCCGGCCAGTTCGGCCTGCAGCTCAGCGATGTCCTGGGGCACGGCCACGGGCAATGGCAACGCCGGTGAAGGTCTGGTTGATGTGCATGCCATTGAACTGTTCTCCATAGGTGTTGAAACCCATCACCCGTTGCTCACGCAAAAACGCGCCGATCTGATCAAGACTGCCGTCGTCTTCGAGTTCCAGACGCCGCAGGAAACAGTCGCAACCGATGGTCAGCAGCAAATCGCCCAGGCGTTCCTGCAACCCCTCGAACAGGCTCTGCAGGTTCGGCAGCATCGGCCCCGGGGTCATGGCGGTAAGGACGATGCCGTTTTCCACAGCGCAGTAGAAACTCAGGCTCAGGTCCGGATGCACCTGCTGGATGGCCCGCACGTAGTACTGCTGGTTGATCCGCACCGCCAACGGGTGCGCGGCGAAGACCCGGTGATCGAGCTGCGCCACCGGCACGCCGATGTGCCGGGCGTACTCCTCGGCAGCCGGCTCGGCATTGAGTTCGAAGACCCGGCGCAAGGTGCTGTCGGCCCCGGTGACCACCAGCTTCTCGGCGCGCGGCAGCACGTGGTGGGTGGTGAACACTTCGAAATCCAGCCAGGTATTGACCAGTACCACCACGGCCGCGCCGCTGTGGAACTCGCCATCGAAGTACACATGGGTATGGGTCAGATAGTTGTCATCGCCGGCCGAACCGCCGAAATGCGGAATGTCGCCCAGTGCCGCGCTCAAGGCCGCCAGGACCATTTCTTCGCGGCTGGACAGGCCATCGAGCAGGGTCAGGGCAAAGCTGTTGCCCTTGATCGGCGCCAGGGTGTTGCTGCGACAGCCACTGACCAGGCGCTCGACCATTTGCTGGGCGTCGATCAGGCTGAAGTGTTCCATCTGGTCGATCAGCTCGATCGCAATGGAAAAGTGCCGATGATCGAAACCCACCGCTGTCACGCAATTGCGCCCGTAGCCCAGCGGGGTGATTTCCCCGGCGCTGGTGCAGCCCGCCAGGCGAATGCCGCCGAAACTTTGCTGCAAGGCCTGGCCCAGCGCCTGCAAGTCGTACTCGGCGGAACAGAAGAACAGCACGAACCCCAGGTGCGGGTGCAACAACTGGCGGGCCAGTTCCTGCGCGACCTGCCGGGCATCGGTGGCCTGGGACATTGCACTGACGACGCCTTCGCTCTGCTGCATCCTTACCTCCCGCAGGTGCGTGTGTATGAGGCACGAGTGTACGAAGTCCGTGGGGGGCGACGAATGCTACTTGGGTAGCGGGTAGCCGCTTCGATGGGATGAGACGGGTGGCGACCCTCGCCGCGATGCGCACGGCCAGGGCCACCTCCCGGGGTTACCAGGTCAGCACCGCACCCACTGCGAAGGTGTCGGTGTCTTCGTTCTGCTCGTCGGTGTCGTGGCCGTTGATTTCGAATTGGTTGTACTCGGCCACCAGCTTGAGGTTGTCGTTCACGTCATGGAACAAAGCGATACCGCGAGTCTCGTAGTCCGCGCCGCTGCCAACCACGCCGTTGCCATCGTCGTTGGTCTTGCCGTAGGACAAGGCCAGGCGGTTCTTGCCCAGTTTGTAGGAGCCCTGCATCAGGTAGCCGTCGCTGTCGACGTTGCGCAGGGTCGGCTCGCCAGCATTGTTGGTAAAAAACGGATTGATGCCCTTGGCCTGGAAGCCGGACCCGGTGAGGGACAAGCCGCCCATCTTCGCTTGCACGCCATAACCGACACCCTTGGAGGTGACGGTTTCGACTGTGGAGTCGGTGTTGTCCGAGGTCTGGTAGCTGCCGTTGACCCAGCTGTAGATCTTTGCCCCGGCCAGGTCGAACTGATAGGTGACTTCGCTCTCGGTACGCGGGTTTTCCTGATAGGCCTTGCCCGTCGGGCTGCTGTCGTTGGTGTCCACCGGGTCCATGATGCCGACCGCCACGCGCAGACCGTCCATCACCGGGGTGCGATAGGTGATCTGCGAGGTCGGGAACGGGTACGGGTAACCGGTACCGATGTTGCCGAACGACACCCCGCCGCCATCCACCAGCCCCAACGTATCGCTGACCTGGCCGTAACCGGCGAGCATTTCGTCGAGCAGGATGTTGGAACGGGCGAACAGCCCGAAATCCTTGCCGATCAGCACTTCGCCCCATTCCGGGTTGGCCACGGTGCCGAAGAACTGCCGCACATCGATGGCGGTGTCGGTGCCGTTGGTTTGGCTGTCGTTGATGGTGACCCAGAACGAGGCGCGGGCGCCGAGCTTGAGGTCGTCTACCTGCTTGCCCATGTTGAAGCCCAGGTAGTTGGGCAAGAAGCCCATCTTCACCCGCGACTGCCGACGGTCGAACTGCTCGCCGGCGCGGTCGACATCGCTGTTCACGTAGAAGGCGTTGATGTAGCCGTCGGTGGAGAACGTGGTCTGGTCCTTGTCGTACAGCATGATATCCGCCTCGGCCACCTGGCTCAGGCCAAGGGCAGACAGGCTGGCGATCAAGGCCGGCAGAAAACGATGCGTGACGTTCTTATTGTTGTGCATGGCGCGCTCCGAAACGGGGGACTAAGTGTCGGAGGCGATTATCGAAACCTGACCGGCGGCGCCATACGCTGCCTTGGGGGTGGTTTTCAGGTGCTTTGGATGAGCCGGCGGTGCGTGACCACTATGGCGTAAGACCGCTGGTCGGCGAGGCCCGCCACTTAGGGTGTAGGCCTGTGGACCCGAGTGGAGTCCACAGGAACCGGTTCCGGCTAGGCGTTGGCCCTGAATAGCATGTAGGCGGCGACCACGACGCAGATGCTGGCGAACCCGACCTGCAACGCCCGCGCCGGCACCCGGGCGCAGAGCTTGCGGCCGATGATCATGCCGACGATGCTGGAGACGATGAAGGCAATGCCCGAATCGTCGATGCGCACCCCGGCATGGAAGGCGCCGATCACGCCGATGGCCGAAATCAGGCTGATCACCATCAGCGACGTGGCAACGATCCCGCGCATCTGCACGTCAGTCAGTTGCTTGAAGGCCGGGACAATCAGAAAACCGCCGCCCACCCCCAGCAATCCCGAGACCACGCCGGTTACTGCACCGAGCGCGGCGAGGGTCGCGGTGCATTTGGCGGTCCAGGAAAAGCGCCCGGTCTGTTGATCGAGCATGCAGTTCTTCTGGCCCCAGTTGGCCTGACCGTGATCGCTGGGGCCCTCGTCCTTGCGCTCGCGGCGCAACATCCGCGCGGACACCACGACCATCAGCAGGCTGAACAGGATCATCAGGATTTTTTCCGGCAACTGATGGGCAAAATAGATGCCCACCGGCGAAAACACCGCGCCTAATGCCGCGATCAGCAGCGCCGCGCGATAACGCACCAGGCCATGGCGCAAACCATCGATGGCGCCGACCGCTGCCGCACTGCCCACCGCAAACAACGCCACCGGAGCGGCCTGGGTCATGCTCCAGCCCAACCCCAACACCAGGGCCGGGACTGCAAGGATACCGCCACCGGCGCCGGTCAAGCCGAGCACCAACCCCATCACTACACCAAACAGACTTGCCAGCAACATAGGAAGTTCTCAGTCCACCCTGGACACACGTGTCAGCCACTCGCGGCCCTTGAGCATACCGTTCCAGTAGAACCACGGTAGCAGTGTCGCCTTCAGCCACCACGCCGAGCGGCGCGGGGTCGTCGGGTCAAGGGGAAAGGTCGGCAGCAACTTGCCCGCGTACCCGAACTCGGCAAGGATCACCTTGCCCTTCTCCACCGTCAGCGGACAGGAGCCATAGCCGTCGTACTTCAGCGGCTGTTGCTTGCGCAAGGCCAGCAGGTTTTCGGCCACCACCACGATCTGCTTGCGCACCGCCGCGGCGGTTTTTGCATTGGTGGTGCCGCAGATATCACCCAGCGCGAAGACGCCGGGATAACGCGGATGCTGCAAGCTGTGGGGATCGACCTCGCACCAGCCAGCGCTGTCGGCCAGCGGGCTGCGTGCGACGAAATCCGGGGCCACCTGAGGCGGAACGACATGCAGCAGGTCAAAGGTCTTTGCCTGGCGGGTGACATTGCCATCGGCATCCCTGACGTCGAACCACGCGGTTTTCGCCGGGCCGTCGACCTTGACCAGGTTGGAGTTGAAGGCCAACCGGGCTTTGTACTTCTCGATGTACTTCATCAGCGGCGGGACAAAGGTCGCCACACCGAACAGCGCCGCGCCCGCCAGATTGAATTCGACGTCGATGCTGTCCAGCACACCGGTCTTGCGCCAGTGATCGCAGGACAGGTACAGCGCCTTTTGTGGCGCGCCGGCACATTTGATCGGCATGGCCGGCTGGGTGAACAGCACCTTGCCGCCACGCAATTTCTGCACCTGGTCCCAGGTGTAGGTCGCGTGCCGATAGCTGTAATTGGAGGTCACGCCGTGCTGGCCGAGGGTGTCCTCCAGGCCTTCGATTTTTTCCCAGGCCAGGCGCAGGCCGGGGCAGACCACCAGGTTTTGATAGCTGACCGTGCGCGCGTCACCGAGGGTGAGCTGGCGCTTGTCGGGATCGATGCCCGTCACGGCAGCCTGCAGCCATTGGGCTCCGCGCGGCATCACCGACGCCATCGGCCGCACGGTGTTCTCCACGTTGTAGGCACCGCCGCCGACCAGCGTCCAGGCCGGTTGATAGTAGTGCCGGGAGTCGGGTTCGATCACGGTGATGTTCAGATGCGGGCTACGCTTGAGCAGGCTGGCGACCAAGCCGATACCCGCCGTGCCGCCGCCGATGACCACGATATCTGCACTGATGGATGGGCCCCAGTGTTGATCGTTCATTGCTTGTTCCTTTTGCTGCACGCAAGGAGATTGTCAGTCGAAACGCAAATCCCAATGTGGGAGCGGGCTTGCTCGCGAAAGCGGTGGGTCAGCCAATGACGGTGTCGACTGACACTACGTCTTCGCGAGCAAGCCCGCTCCCACATTATTGAGTTGTGCTGGTTTGCATTCAGGGTTGAACCCAGCTTTTAAGCACCGCCCCGCAATAAAGCCCGGAGAGGGTTTTCATCACCTGGATCACCTCGTGACTGGCGAGACCGTAAAAAATGTACTTGCCTTCACGACGGGTGGCGACCAGTCCTTCATCGCGCAGGATCCCCAATTGCTGGGACAGGGTCGGTTGGCGCACGCCGGTCATTTTTTCCAGCTCGCCTACGTTGCGTTCGCCCTGGGTCAACTGGCACAGGATCAACAGGCGATCCTCATTGGCCAGGGCCTTGAGCAGCGCACATGCCTTGGAGGCCGAGGCGCGCAATTGGGCGACTTCACATTCGGTCAGACTGGATTGCATTTGCAGGATGCCTTCAACGTCACTTAAGCTGCGAACATTATGTCTTTATATAAAGTGTTGCAACCCATGGCTGACTTTCCGTCGTCCGACTTTTCTACCCCTGCACAGGTTCGTATACATGCCCGCGCTGATTGAAGCTTTCCTCGACCCCGCCTCCTCGACCTACAGCTACGTGGTCTACGAGGCTGATGGCGGGCAGTGTGCGATTGTCGATCCGGTGCTCGACTACGACGCAGCCGCCGGGCGTACCGCGACCACCCAGGCCGACAAAATCATCGCCTTCGTCCGCGCCCGTCACTTGCAAGTGCAATGGTTGTTGGAAACCCACGCCCATGCCGATCACCTGTCCGCCGCGCCGTATCTGCGCGAGGTGCTTGGCGGCAAGATCGCCATTGGCGAGTCGATCAGCAAGGTCCAGGACGTGTTCAAGGCGCTGTTCAATCTGGAGCCATCCTTTCGCATCGACGGTTCCCAGTTCGACCACCTGTTCGCCCCCAACGAATCGTTCATGATCGGCAACCTCAAGGCGAGCGCCCTGCACGTGCCCGGCCATACCCCGGCGGACATGGCCTACCTGATCGGCAACGATGTGATCCTGGTCGGCGATACACTGTTCATGCCGGACGTGGGCACCGCGCGCTGCGACTTTCCCGGCGGCAATGCCAACCAGATGTACGCCTCGATCCACAAGCTGCTGGCCTTCCCCGCCGACGTGCGACTCTACATCTGCCACGATTATCCGCCCGAGGGCCGCGCGCCCCAATGCATGACCACGGTGGGCGAACAGCGCAAAAGCAACATCCACGTGCGCGACGGCATCGACGAAGCCGCCTTCGTCGACATGCGCACCCGGCGTGATGCCGGGCTGGGCATGCCGACGCTGCTATTGCCGGCGATTCAAGTCAATGTGCGGGCGGGGGAACTGCCGCCGGCAGAGGACAATGGCGTGACTTACCTGAAGATTCCGCTTAACAAATTTTAAGATCGACGTTTAATTCCCCAAGGTCAGCCCATTCGCCGGCAATGGCAGCGCGGTTTTATAGCGCACCTGCTTGAGCGCAAAGCTCGACCGGATGTTCGCCACCCCCGGCACCTTGGTCAGAAAGTCCATCATGAAGCGCTCCAGCGACTGGATGGTCGGCACCAGCACCCGGATCAGATAGTCCGGGTCGCCGGCCATCAGGTAGCACTCCATCACTTCGGGGCGATCGGAAATCGCCTCTTCGAAATGCTGCAACGCCTCCTCCACCTGTTTCTCCAGGCTGACGTGAATGAACACGTTCACATGCAGCCCCAGCAGGTCGGCATCCAGCAACGTCACTTGCTCGCGAATCACCCCCAGTTCTTCCATGGCCTTGACCCGGTTGAAACACGGGGTCGGCGACAGGTTCACCGAACGCGCGAGGTCGGCGTTGGTGATGCGCGCGTTCTCCTGAAGGCTATTGAGAATGCCGATATCGGTACGGTCCAGTTTGCGCATGAGACAAAACCACCTGTTTTTTGTGTTTATGCAGGTTTTTTATCTGCAAATGATCTTCAGCGCAACGAAACAGAGAGAAATATTCTTCTTGGCCGGGCCTATGATTGTTGTAGGACAAGATTTCTTCTACCGAACGAAATCTGTCAGCTCACTACAAGAAATTCACAAGATCGAGCGTAGAAGCCATGACCCAAGCGTATGAACCGCTGCGCCTGCACGTCCCCGAACCCTCGGGCCGTCCCGGCTGTAAAACCGACTTCTCCTACCTGCACCTGACCGATGCCGGCACGGTGCGCAAACCCCAAATCGACGTTGAGCCGGCTGACACGGCTGACCTGGCCCGTGGCCTGATTCGCGTGCTCGACGACCAGGGCAACGCCCTCGGTCCCTGGGCCGAAGGCGTCTCCAGCGAGATCCTGCGCAAGGGCATGCGTGCCATGCTCAAGACCCGCATCTACGACAACCGCATGGTGGTCGCCCAGCGTCAGAAAAAGATGTCGTTCTACATGCAGAGCCTTGGCGAAGAAGCCATCGGCAGCGCCCAGGCCCTGGCGTTGAATATCGACGACATGTGCTTCCCGACCTACCGCCAGCAAAGCATCCTGATGGCCCGCGACGTGCCGCTGGTCGGCCTGATCTGCCAGCTGCTGTCCAACGAGCGCGATCCGCTCAAGGGCCGTCAGTTGCCAATCATGTACTCGGTCAAGGAGTCCGGTTTCTTCACCATCTCCGGCAACCTCGCCACCCAGTTCATCCAGGGAGTGGGCTGGGGCATGGCCTCGGCGATCAAGGGCGACACCAAAATCGCTTCGGCGTGGATCGGCGACGGCGCCACCGCCGAGTCGGACTTCCACACCGCCCTGACCTTCGCCCACGTGTACCGCGCGCCGGTGATCCTCAACGTGGTCAACAACCAGTGGGCGATCTCCACCTTCCAGGCGATTGCCGGTGGTGAAGCGACCACCTTCGCCGGTCGCGGCGTCGGTTGCGGCATTGCCTCCCTGCGGGTCGATGGCAACGATTTCTACGCGGTCTACGCCGCCTCGGCCTGGGCCGCCGAACGTGCGCGCCGCGGCCTCGGCCCGACCATGATCGAATGGGTCACCTACCGCGCCGGCCCGCACTCGACCTCCGATGATCCGTCGAAATACCGTCCCGCCGATGACTGGAGCCACTTCCCGCTGGGTGATCCGATTGCGCGCCTCAAGCAGCACCTGATCAAGACCGGTCACTGGTCCGAAGAAGAACACGCCGCCGTCAGCGCCGAGCTGGAAGCCGAAGTGATCGCCGCACAGAAAGAAGCCGAACAGTACGGCACCCTCGCCGGCGGCCAGATTCCGAGCGCCGCGACCATGTTCGAAGACGTCTACAAAGAGATGCCGGAGCACTTGAAGCGCCAGCGCCAAGAGTTGGGGATCTGACATGAACGATCACAACAACAATATCGAGCTGGAAACCGCCATGACCACGACCACCATGACCATGATCCAGGCCCTGCGCTCGGCCATGGATGTGATGCTTGAGCGTGATGACAACGTCGTGGTCTTTGGCCAGGACGTGGGCTATTTCGGTGGCGTGTTCCGCTGCACCGAAGGCCTGCAGAACAAGTACGGCACCTCCCGGGTGTTCGACGCGCCGATCTCCGAAAGCGGCATCGTCGGTGTCGCCGTGGGCATGGGCGCCTACGGTCTGCGTCCGGTAGCCGAGATCCAGTTCGCCGACTACGTGTACCCGGCCTCCGACCAGATCATTTCCGAAGCCGCCCGCCTGCGTTATCGCTCGGCTGGCGAGTTCACCGCGCCGATGACCCTGCGCATGCCATGTGGCGGCGGCATCTACGGCGGCCAGACCCACAGCCAGAGCATCGAGGCGATGTTCACCCAGGTCTGCGGTTTGCGCACGGTGATGCCGTCCAACCCGTACGACGCCAAGGGCCTGTTGATTGCCTCCATCGAAAACGATGACCCGGTGATCTTCCTCGAGCCAAAACGCCTGTACAACGGCCCGTTCGACGGCCACCACGACCGCCCGGTAACCCCGTGGTCGAAGCACCCCGCCGCGCAAGTACCGGACGGTTACTACACCGTACCGCTGGACGTCGCTGCGATCACCCGTCCGGGCAAGGACGTGACCGTGCTGACCTACGGCACCACCGTGTACGTGTCGCAAGTCGCTGCTGAAGAAAGCGGCGTCGACGCCGAAGTCATCGACCTGCGCAGCCTGTGGCCGCTGGACCTGGAAACCATCGTCAAATCGGTGAAAAAGACCGGCCGTTGCGTGGTGGTGCACGAAGCCACCCGCACCTGCGGTTTCGGCGCCGAACTGGTGTCGCTGGTGCAAGAGCATTGCTTCCACCACCTGGAAGCGCCGATCGAACGCGTCACCGGTTGGGACACCCCTTACCCGCACGCGCAAGAGTGGGCGTATTTCCCTGGCCCGTCCCGTGTGGGCGCGGCTTTGAAACGGGTCATGGAGGTCTGAATGGGCACGCACGTCATTAAAATGCCGGACATTGGTGAAGGCATTGCAGAAGTTGAATTGTCGGTATGGCACGTGAAGGTCGGCGACATGGTCGTCGAAGATCAGGTACTGGCCGATGTCATGACCGACAAGGCGATGGTCGATATCCCGTCGCCGGTGCATGGCAAGGTCATCGCCCTCGGTGGCCAGCCGGGCGAAGTCATGGCGGTCGGCAGTGTGCTGATCAGCATTGAAGTCGAAGGCGCGGGCAACGTTAAAGAGTCGGCGCAACCGGCACCTGTTAAAGAAGCGCCTGTGGCCGCACCTAAAGTTGAAGCCGTGGTGGAAAGCAAACCGGTCGCTGCCCCAGCGCCGAAAGCTACCGTCTGCCAGGGTCCGATGGTGGCTCGCGCAGCCGATGAACGCCCACTGGCCTCCCCGGCTGTGCGCAAGCATGCGCTGGACCTCGGTATTCAATTGCGCCTGGTGCGTGGCAGCGGCCCCGCCGGTCGCGTGCTGCATGAAGACCTCGACGCCTACCTGGCCCAGGGTCAGTCGAACGCTTCGGCACCGGTGGCGGCTGCTTACGCCCAACGTACCGATGAACAGCAGATCCCGGTGATCGGCATGCGCCGCAAGATTGCCCAGCGCATGCAGGACGCCACCCAGCGTGCCGCCCACTTCAGTTATGTCGAGGAAATCGACGTCACCGCCGTGGAAGAGCTGCGCGCGCACCTCAATGAAAAACACGGCGCGACCCGCGGCAAGCTGACTTTGCTGCCGTTCCTGGTCCGCGCCATGGTCGTCGCCCTGCGCGACTTTCCGCAGATGAACGCCCGCTACGACGACGAAGCCCAGGTCATCACCCGCCTCGGCGCGGTGCATGTGGGCGTCGCGACCCAGAGCGACGTTGGCCTGATGGTGCCGGTGGTGCGTCACGCCGAAGCCCGCAGCCTGTGGGACAGCGCAACGGAAATCGCTCGTCTGGCCAACGCCGCGCGCAACGGCAAGGCCAGCCGCGACGAGTTGTCCGGTTCGACCATCACCCTGACCAGCCTTGGCGCCTTGGGCGGCATCGTCAGCACGCCAGTGCTGAACCTGCCGGAAGTGGCGATTGTCGGCGTGAACAAGATCGTCGAACGGCCAATGGTGATCAAAGGCCAGATCGTGATCCGCAAGATGATGAACCTCTCCAGCTCCTTCGATCACCGCGTGGTCGACGGCATGGATGCGGCGCTCTTCATCCAGGCCATCCGTGGCCTGCTCGAACAACCCGCGACCTTGTTTGTGGAGTAAGGCATGCAGACCCTGAATACCACGCTGCTGATCATCGGCGGCGGTCCTGGCGGTTATGTAACGGCGATCCGTGCCGGTCAGCTGGGCATCCCGACCATTCTGGTGGAAGGCCAATCCCTGGGCGGCACCTGCCTGAACATCGGCTGCATTCCGTCCAAGGCACTGATTCACGTCGCCGAGCAGTTTCATCAGACGCAGCACCACCATCAGCTTTCGGCTCTGGGCATCAGCGTTTCGGCGCCTTCTCTCGATATCACCAAGAGCGTTGAGTGGAAGAACGGCATCGTCGATCGCCTGACCACCGGCGTTGCCGCGTTGCTGAAAAAGAACAAGGTCCAGGTCGTTCAAGGCTGGGCCAACGTGGTTGACGGTAAAACCGTGGAAGTCGGCGACACGCGCATCCAGTGCGAGCACCTGGTGCTGGCCACCGGTTCGAAAAGCGTGAACCTGCCGATGTTGCCGATTGGCGGGCCGATCATCTCCTCCACCGAAGCCTTGGCGCCGACATCCGTGCCCAAGCGCTTGATTGTGGTCGGCGGTGGCTACATCGGTCTGGAGCTGGGTATTGCCTATCGCAAGCTCGGCGCCGAGGTCAGCGTGGTGGAAGCGCAGGAACGCATCCTGCCGGCCTACGACGCCGAACTGACCCAGCCTGTGCACGACGAACTGAGAAAGCTCGGCGTGAAGCTTTACTTGAAGCATAGCATTCAAGGCTTTGATTCAAAAGATAATACCTTGCAAGTACTGGCCCCGAACGGCGCGACCCTGAACCTGGAAACCGATCAGGTGCTGGTGGCCGTCGGTCGCAAGCCGAACACCCTGGGCTGGAACTTCGAAGCGCTGAACCTGGACATGAACGGTTCGTCGATCAAGATCGACCACCGCTGCCAGACCAGCATGCGCAACGTGTATGCCATCGGTGACCTGAGCGGCGAACCGATGCTCGCGCACCGGGCCATGGCCCAGGGCGAGATGGTCGCCGAGCTGATCAGCGGTAAATCCCGCGAGTTCAACCCGACCGCCATCGCCGCCGTGTGCTTCACCGACCCGGAACTGGTGGTGGTCGGCAAGACCCCGGACGAGGCCAACGCCGCAGGTCTGGACTGCATCGTGTCGAGCTTCCCGTTCGCCGCCAATGGCCGGGCGATGACCCTGGAGTCGAAAAGCGGCTTCGTGCGGGTGGTCGCCCGTCGCGACAATCATCTGATTGTCGGCTGGCAGGCGGTGGGCGTAGGCGTGTCGGAGTTGTCCACGGCGTTCGCGCAGAGCCTGGAGATGGGCGCGCGGCTGGAAGACATCGGCGGCACCATCCATGCGCACCCGACGCTGGGTGAGGCGGTGCAGGAAGCGGCGTTGCGGGCGTTGGGGCATGCGTTGCATATGTGATTCAGGGCGATTGATGGCGGCTGTGATGGCCCCATCGCGAGCAAGCTCGCTCCCACAGGGGATTTGTGGTGTTTGCAGGATCTAATGGCAAACACAGATCGAATGTGGGAGCGGGCTTGCTCGCGAATTCTCAAGGTCAACGCGAATTATCTGCCGATCACCCGATAGTCTGGGCTGCGATTTAGCCCAAGAATGAAGTATTGTTGTCCCCATCCAAAAAACGTCAGAAGCCTTGAACCGTTTCGGCGGTTGTTCAGTGATAGAGGGTGTCATGGGTAACGAAAGCATCAATTGGGACAAGCTGGGTTTTGACTACATCAAGACCGACAAGCGCTATCTGTCGTACTTTCGCAATGGCGAGTGGGACAAAGGCACCCTGACCGAAGATAACGTGCTGCACATCAGCGAAGGCTCCACTGCCCTTCACTATGGCCAGCAATGCTTCGAAGGCATGAAGGCCTATCGTTGCAAGGACGGCTCGATCAACCTGTTCCGCCCGGACCAGAACGCCCTGCGCATGCAGCGCAGCTGCGCCCGCCTGCTGATGCCGCAGGTGGAAACCGAGCAGTTCATCGAAGCCTGCAAGGCAGTGGTCCGTGCCAACGAGCGTTTCATTCCGCCGTACGGCACCGGCGGCGCGCTGTACCTGCGTCCGTTCGTGATCGGCGTGGGTGACAACATCGGCGTGCGTACCGCCCCCGAGTTCATCTTCTCGATCTTCTGCATTCCGGTCGGCGCCTACTTCAAGGGCGGCCTGACCCCGCACAACTTCCAGATTTCCAGCTACGACCGCGCCGCCCCACAAGGCACCGGTGCCGCCAAGGTCGGTGGCAACTACGCCGCCAGCCTGATGCCGGGCTCCAAGGCCAAGAAAGCCCACTTCGCCGACGCCATCTACCTGGATCCGATGACCCACACCAAGATCGAGGAAGTCGGTTCGGCCAACTTCTTCGGGATCACCCACGACAACAAGTTCGTGACCCCGAACTCGCCATCGGTACTGCCGGGCATCACCCGTCTGTCGCTGATCGAGCTGGCCAAGACTCGTCTGGGCCTGGAAGTGATCGAAGGCGACGTGTTCATCGACAAGCTCTCCGACTTCAAGGAAGCCGGTGCTTGCGGTACTGCGGCGGTGATCACGCCGATTGGCGGCATCGACTACAACGACCACCTGCACGTGTTCCACAGCGAAACCGAAGTCGGCCCGGTCACCCAGAAGCTCTACAAAGAGCTGACCGGCGTGCAAACCGGTGACATCGAAGCGCCAGCGGGCTGGATCGTCAAGGTTTGACCTGACGCCAGACGCACAAAAGCCCCCCATCGGGAGACCGATGGGGGGCTTTTTGTTTGCATTGAACTGGCGGATCCACCCCCCCTGTGGGAGCGGGCTTGCTCGCGAAGGGGCCGTCAGATTCGACATCATCATTGCCTGACACACCGCTTTCGCGAGCAAGCCCGCTCCCACAGGGATTTTCAGTGTGCACAAGATCTGCGAACGACACAAAACCAGTGTGGGAGCGGGCTTGCTCCGGGCGGCGATCCGACGAAGGCAGTATGTCAGTCACCACAGAAACAACCGGAAAAATGCTATTGACCGTTAACGGATACACCCGGTGTGGTCGGAGCTGCTGTAAGCGGTGATCTTTTGCCGTTGCCTTCAACCAGCAGCGGCAACTCAATCCCGAACCGCCCTCCCATCTCCTTGCGCCCCAACGCCGTCAACGCCAACGCCCGACTGTCCAGATCCTGGGTCACCCACTTGCGCCTGAGCGCCGTTTGCAGCAACGCCGCGCCCAGCGACCCGCCCAGATGTGGCCGGCGCATGCTCCAGTCCAGGCACGGGCAGGCAAAACGGCGGCGCAAGGTGCTCAAGTCCTGCACTTCGATCCCGAGCCCTTGAAACATTGCCGTACCGCTGTCGCTCAAGCGATAGGCCTGTTCGTCGGTTTCTTCAAGCCAGCCCGCTTCAAGCATCCGGTCATGCAACAGCACCGCCAGGGTTCCCGCCATGTGGTCGTAGCAGGTGCGGGCAAACTGCAGGCGATCCGGGGTCCGCGCCTGGAACCTCGGCGCGGTGTTCTGGCCGATCACCATCAGTGCCTCCAGGGCCTGGGCCACGCGCTTGTCCGCCAGGCTGTAATAGCGGTGACGCCCCTGGACGTGCAGTCGCACCAGCGCCAGCTCCTTGAGTTTGGCCAGGTGGGCACTGGCGGTCGACGCGCTGACTTCGGCCACCGCCGCCAGTTCGGTGCTGGTGCGGGCGTGGCCGTCCATCAGCGAACAGAGGATTTTCGTCCGCGCCGGCTCAGCGATGGCTGCTGCCACCTGCGATACGCCGATGTCGTGTTGTTCCGCGCTCATATTTCGCTCCCGGACGAATCAATGCCCTTTCGGACTGGAGATAGTAGCAACACTTTCCAACAACAAAAGGCTGTGACCCATGGACCCGATCATCGCTGCGACCCATGCCGATCCCTATCCCTACTACGCACAACTGCGTGCCGAAGGTGGGCTGGCTTTTCATCCGGGACTGAACCTGTGGGTGGCCAGCAGCGCCCGGGCGGTGGCCGCCGTGCTGGCGCATCCCGATTGCCACGTGCGCCCCGCGCTGGAGCCAGTCCCCAAGGCAATTGCCGACGGCATGGCCGGCCAGGTGTTCGGTCAATTGATGCGCATGAATGAAGGTGAACGCCAGCGTTGCCCACGGTCGGCGATTGCGCCGGGGCTGGAGTTGATCGATGAGCGGGAAGTCGAGGCCCTGGTCAGCGCCCGATTGATTACCGCGGATGCCACTGGCCTGTACAACGCCATGTTTCGCGGACCGGTGTGCGTGGTGGCGGCGTTGCTGGGGTTCACCCCGGCCCAGGGCCGCGCCATCAGCGAACTGACGGCGGATTTCGTCGCCTGCCTGTCGCCCTTGAGTGACGCGGCACAATTGACTACCGCCCACAGTGCAGCCGAACAGTTGAGCGGTTATTTCATCGAATTGCTCGACGATCCGCACAACCACAGCGCTTTGCTGGCAGGCATCCGCCAACGTTTCGCATCCGGCGCGCCGCAAACCCTGATCGCCAACCTGATCGGCCTGTTCTCCCAGACCTTCGAGGCCACTGCCGGGCTGATCGGCAATGCCGTGCTGGCTTTGATTCAACAGCCGTCGTTGCGCAGCGAATCAACCCCTGTCGAAGACCTGCTGGCCGAAGTGCAGCGCTTCGACCCGCCGGTACAGAACACCCGCCGCTTCGTCGCCGCCCCCTGCGAGATTGACGGCGTGAGGCTGAACGCCACCGACATGATCCTGGTGCTGCTGGCCTCGGCCAATCACGACCCGCAGCTCAACGACAACCCCGACACCTTCCTGCTCGACCGCCCGAACCGGCGCAGCTTCACCTTTGGTGCGGGGCGCCATCAATGCCCGGGGCAACGACTGGCGTTATGCATTGCTGGCGCTACCGTCCGGCAAATTCTGGCGATGAAGCCGGCACTGGATCGCCTGACCTGGCATTACCGCCCATCCACGAATGGACGGATTGCGCTGTTCCGAGACTGACCGAAAACCGCTCAAGCCGTGCGGTATTCGACGGTCAGGTGAGACAGTTCATGGACCGGCGCCAGGCGTTCGCGAATGGTGTCGGCACTGACATTGGCCGCGGCCACAACGCTGACAATCGCGGCCCGCGCCTGGGGGCCAACCTGCCAGACATGCAGATCGCTGATGCGCACATCGTCCGATGACTCCAGCAGTTCACGGATTTCATCGGCAACGTGCTCATCCGTGACATCGAGCAACACCGCAGCGCTGTCACGCATCAATCCAACGGCCCATTTCGCGATCACGATAGCGCCCACTATGCCCATCACCGGGTCCAGCCACACCCACCCCAGATAGCTCCCGGCCAGCAATGCGGCAATCGCCAGCACCGAGGTCAAGGCGTCGGCCAGCACATGGACATAAGCCGAGCGCAGGTTGTTGTCGTGATGGTGATGATGGCCGTGGTCATGGCTGTGTCCGTGATCGTGGCCATGATGACCGCGGCCGCCCGCCAGTAAAAAGGCACTGGCGATGTTCACCGCCAGCCCCACCACCGCAATCACCGTCGCTTCGGTGAATGCCACGGTCGTCGGCTGAAACAGGCGATAGACGGATTCACCGGCAATGCCGATCGCCACCAGCCCCAACAACATGGCCGAGGCAAAACCGGCGAGATCCCCGACCTTGCCGGTACCGAAGCTGTAACGCGCGTTATTGGCATTGCGCCGTGCGAACCCATAGGCCGCCGCCGCGATGCCCAAGGCCCCGGCATGGGTGGCCATGTGAAAACCATCGGCCAGCAGCGCCATGGAACCGGTGATGTAACCGGCGGCAATTTCGCCAATCATCATCACGAACGTCAGCGCCACCACCCATAAGGTGCGTCGGGCGTTTTCATCATGGGATGCGCCGAGAAACACATGATCATGGGAAAAACGCGAAGCCTGGGGTGTGTGTGTCATGGATTTCAGGCCTCTATTTGGCGTAACGGCGAATGGCCAGCAACAAGTCTTCCACGCCCTGGGCGCGCTCTTCATCGCTCAGGCCTGGATGGGCCACGTGCTCGCGGGCATGGGCATCGATGAACTGCTCCAGCAGACCATTGACCGCACCACGGATGGCGGCGACCAGGTGCAGGGTCTTGGCGCAATCGGCATCGGACTCAAGCGCACGCTCCACGGCCTCCACCTGCCCGGCAATCCGTCTGACCCGCTTGATCAAGTCATCCTTGTGTTCGTGAATGTGCGACATACCTATACCCCCTACCCCTATATAACGCGCATGTTCGCCGATAGAGCGGAGCCTGGCAAGTGTTCACCGGTCCAGTGCCGATAGGACTCGTCCAGCAGTTCGATAGCCGTGGTGTATTCGTTGATTGGCGACATGGGCCTCCCGGGCAATCGCGGTCAATCATCCCGCGTCAGCACTTCCAGCAATTCAATTTCGAAGATCAGGTTCGAATTCGGCGTGATCTTGCCCATGGTGCGTTCGCCATAGGCCAGGTGCGCCGGCACCAGCAACTTGCGTTTGCCACCGACCCGCATGCCGATGATGCCCTGGTCCCAGCCCTTGATGACCCGCCCGGTGCCGATCACGCACTGGAAAGGTTTGCCACGGCTGTAGGAAGAATCGAATTCGCTGCCATCCTCCAGCCAGCCACGGTACTGGGTGGTGATCAGTGCGCCTTTGATGGCGGCTTTTCCGTCACCCACCTGTAGATCGATTACCTGAAGCTCGTCATTCATTGATTTCACTCGTATGCTCTCTCGCCCTCAAGGGCCTGACGGGCGCCGTTTTCCCAGATTTGCCCTCGATTGGCAACCATTGCCACCTCCCGCGCGACGTTTAAAGCTGTTTGCTGAACTAAAATAATCAACAAGTACCCGTACGGTTCACCGCCCTGATGGCCATCCCCGAATGATCCTGCTCTGGACCAGCCTCATCCTTGGTTCAACGACGCTCAGCCTGATCGTCGCGCTGGTCTGGCGCGAACGCTCGCTGCAAAAGCGACTGGCGGAATATCGCGCGCTCATCAACAACCTGTCCGAAAGCCAGAGCATCCACCAGGATGGCGACGCCGAACGCTTCAAACGCAGCCAGTACTTTGCCCGCATCGGCACCTGGGATTGGGATGTCGACACCGACCGGTTGTATTGGTCAGATGCCATTTTCGGCATGTTCGGCTTCAAGATCGGCGAAGTGACGCCCTCTTACGCCCTGTTCTGCTCCTGCGTGCATCCAGATGATCGGCCCAGGGTTCGGGCCGGCGAACTGCGTTGCCTGCAAACCGGTGAAAACCATGACGAGGAATACCGCGTGGTCTGGCCCGACGGAACGATCCGCTGGCTGCGCGAAACCGGCAACGTGGTCAAGAATGACCACGACGAAACGGTCAAGATGATGGGCGTGGTACGCGACATCACCGAAGAAAAGGCCTCGGCCAACTACCTCAAGCACCTGGCCCATTACGACCCGTTGACCGGCCTGCCCAATCGCCTGGTGCTCGAAGAGCGCCTGTCCGAAGCGCTGGAGCAGGCGCGCACCGGCGCCACGCGGGTGGCGCTGGTGTTTGTCGATCTCAATGGCTTCAAGGCCATCAACGACCGCTATGGTCATGCGGCCGGCGACCGCGTGCTGGTTACGACCGCCACGCGGCTCAAGCGCATTCTGCGTGGCACCGACACCGTCGCCCGGATCGGCGGCGACGAATTCGTGGTCATCCTCCAGGACCTGCCCCAAAGCAAAAGCCTGCAAGACGAAGCGCGCACCATCTGCCAGAAAATCTTCGTCGAACTCTCCCCGCCCGTCACCATCGGCAACGACCAGCGCCACATCGGCACCAGCCTCGGCGTCGCCGTGTTCCCCGATCATGCGCCGAGCATCGACCGCTTGCTGCACATTGCCGACCTGGCGATGTATGAGGCCAAGCGCAGCGGGAACAATCAGTATCGGCTGGGCACCGAGAGCGTGGTGCGGGCACATGGCTAGTAGCACTTCGTCAGAGGGTGCCCATCGCGAGCAGGCTCGCGCCCACAGTGATTTGTGCCGTACACAAAATTTGCGCATGACCAGGAAACATTGTGGGAGCGAGCCTGCTCGCGAAGGCGGCGGCCCAACTGTAAAGACCTGACTGACAACCCACGGTAGATCTTCGGCGAGCCCAGCCTTTATCCTTGACGCCCCCGCTGTGTCGAGTTCTGGAGTTTCGCCCATGCCCCATGAAGGCAACCTGCTACAAGCCGCTGTCGTATTTCTGATGGCGGCCGTGCTCATCGTTCCCTTGGCCAAGCGCCTGCAACTGGGGGCGGTTCTGGGTTATCTGTTTGCCGGGGTGATCATCGGCCCGTCGGTGCTGGGCCTGATCGACAATCCGCAAAGCGTCGCGAACATTTCCGAACTCGGCGTGGTGTTGCTGCTGTTCATCATCGGCCTGGAACTGTCGCCACGACGCCTGTGGGTGATGCGCAAATCAGTGTTCGGCGTGGGTCTGGCGCAAGTGTTGCTCACCGGCACTGTGATTGGCGTGGTGGCGCTGTGGCTGTTTGGCCAGCCGTTGAACACCGCGATCGTCCTCGGCCTGGGCCTGGCGCTTTCGTCCACGGCGTTCGGCCTGCAAAGCCTGGCTGAACGCAAGGAACTGACCAGCCCCCACGGGCGGCTGGCGTTCGCGATCCTGTTGTTTCAGGACATCGCCGCGATCCCCTTGATCGCCATGGTGCCGTTGCTTGCCGGTGGCGATCACAGCACCTCCGCCAGCGAAAACCTCAACCACGGCCTGCAAGTGCTGGCCAGCATCGCCGTGGTGGTGATCGGCGGGCGTTATCTGCTGCGGCCGGTGTTTCGCGTGGTGACCAAAACCGCGTTGCCGGAGGTCTCCACCGCCACGGCGTTGCTGGTGGTGATCGGCACGGCATGGCTGATGGAGCTGGTCGGCATTTCCATGGCCCTGGGCGCCTTCCTCGCCGGCCTGCTGCTGGCGGACTCCGAGTATCGCCATGAACTGGAAGCCCAGATCGAACCGTTCAAGGGCCTGTTGCTCGGGCTGTTTTTCATCAGCGTCGGCATGGGCGCGAACCTGAGCCTGTTGCTGAGCATTCCGGTGGCGGTGTTGGGCCTGACCTTGCTGCTGATCGCGATCAAACTGCCGCTGCTGTTCCTGGTCGGTCGCCTGGCCGGGGGCTTGAAAAAGGTCAGTGCGATCCGCCTGGGCATCGTGTTGGCGGCCGGTGGTGAGTTTGCCTTTGTGGTGTTCAAGATCGGCCGCGACCACGGGCTGTTCGCCACCGAACTGTATGACTTGCTGGTACTGACCATCACCCTGTCCATGGCCGTGACGCCGCTGTTGCTGCTGCTTTGCGCACGCTTGGTCAGCCCGAAGGTGCAACCGGTGGAAGTGCCGGAGAAGTTCCGCGAAATCGACGCCGACGCGCCACGGGTGGTGATCGCCGGCATGGGTCGCATGGGCCAGATCGTTGCGCGGATTCTGCGCGCGCAGAACATCAAGTTCGTGGCCCTCGACACCTCGGTGGAAACCATCGAACTGTCCCGCAGCTTCGGTGGCGTGCCGGTGTTCTACGGCGACCCGATGCGCCCGGAAATCCTCAACGCGGCCAAGGTCGGGGAAGCCGAGTATTTCGTGATCGCCACCGACGACCCGGACACCAACATCAAGACCGCCGAACTGGTGCGCAAGCTCTACCCGCACATGAAAATCATCGCCCGCGCCCGTAACCGCCAGCATGTGCACCGGCTGATGGACGTCGGCGCCCACGCCGTGCGCGAAACCTTCCATTCGAGCCTGGAAATGAGCCGGCAAACCCTGATCGGCCTGGGATTGACCCAGGCCCAGGCGGATGCGCGGATCAAACGCTTCAAGCAGCACGACGAAGAGGTGCTTGAAGCCCAGCATGCGGTGTATGACGACGCGGTGAAAGTGATGCAGACGGCGCAGGAAGCGCGGGTTGAACTGGGCAGGTTGTTCGAGTCGGATCAACTGCAGGAGCAGGCGGGCAAGAATTGAGGTGACTATTCGGGCCTCTTCGCGAGCAAGCCCGCTCCCACAAGGGATCGCTACCAGGCTCAATATTTGTGAGCACCAGAGATCCAGTGTGGGAGCGGGCTTGCTCGCGAAGAACGATAACGCGGTGTGATGGAATAACCACAACTTCAAAGGAGCCACCATGACTGACCAACCTGCCCCCGCCCTCAAGGAAATCTTCAACGCCGAGCGCCTCCAGCACATCGCCAGCGAAATGACCGCTGTCTATCCGCCATTCGAGGCCAGGCGCTTCCTGAAGCTGGCCCAATCCGGCCTGGCAGAGCTCAGCGTCATGCAGCGCATGGCCCGGGTCAGCGAGTGCCTGCACGCCGTGCTGCCCCTGGACTACGCGGCGTCGCTGCAGGTGCTGCGCGCCCTCGCCCCGCGCCTGAACAGCGGCTTCGTCAGCATGTGCCTGCCGCACTATGTCGCCAGCTACGGCGGCCATGCGTTCGATCAGTCGATGGACGCGCTGAAGTACTTCACCGCTTTTGGCTCTTCGGAATTCGCAATCCGTCACTTTCTGCGCAGTGACCTCGAGCGCTCACTCAAGCTGATGCACGACTGGTCACTGAACGACAACGAGCATGTGCGGCGCCTGGCCAGCGAAGGATGCCGGCCGCGCCTGCCCTGGTCATTCCGGCTGGAGACCATCCAGGCCGATCCGACACTGGCCGCGAACATCCTCGACAACCTCAAGGCCGACACCAGCCTGTACGTGCGCAAGTCCGTGGCCAACCACCTCAACGACATCACCAAGGATCATCCCGACTGGGTGCTCGGCCTGATCGAAGGCTGGTCGCTGGACAACCGGCACACCGCATGGATCGCCAAGCACGCCCTGCGCAGCCTGATCAAACAGGGCAACCAGCGGGCACTGGCGATCATCGGCGCGGGCGGCAAGCCTGAAGTCGAGATCGTAGATGTGAAAGTCGAACCGTCGGTGATTGGCCTGGGAGAAAAAATCACCCTGTCGTTTGCCGTCAGATCCACGGCAGAAAGCAGCCAGCGCCTGGTGATCGATTACGCCATTGATTACGTCAAGGCCAACGGCAGCACCTCGGCGAAGGTGTTCAAGCTCAAGGCGCTGACGCTGCCGGGCAACGCGGTTGAAGCCGTCAGCCGTGGTCAGCAGATCAAGGAGCTCACCACCCGCCGGCATTATGCGGGGCGCCATGCGGTGCATGTCATGGTCAATGGCGAGCGGCTGGCCAGTACAGCGTTCGAGATTCTCGTTTAAACCATTAGATCAATTGTGAATCTACCGACGCCTTCGCGAGCAAGCCCGCTCCCACATTGGAATGCGTTCCCCCCTGTGGGAGCGGGCTTGCTCGCGAAGGCGTCAGCTCAGGCACCGAGGGAAACAGCCCCCTGCAACAACCCCTGCTCCCGCTCACACAACTCCACCACATAATCCCACAACACCCGCAACCGCACCGATTTGTGCAGCTCCCGGCGGGTGCTGATCCAGTAGCTGCGCTGGATGCTTTCGTCCGGCAGCAACGGCACCAGACCGGGATCGGCACTGGCCATGTAGCACGGCAGCACGGCAATCCCCAGGCCTGAGCGTGCCGCCTGCTGTTGGGCGATCACGCTGGTGCTGTGAAACACCACCCGGGGGTTGCGGCAGAAGCTGTTGAGGAACATCAGTTCCTGGCTGAACAGCAAATCATCGACGTAACCGATCCACGCATGGCGCCCAAGGTCCTCACGACTGCGCAACGGCGGTGAGCGGTCGAGGTAGTCCTGGCTGGCGTAAAGCGCCAGGCGATAATCGGTGAGTTTGCGGGTGACCAGCATGTCGGCGGCCGGGCGTTCGAGGTGGATGCTGATTTCCGCCTCGCGGTTGAGGATGCTGACAAAACGCGGCACCGCCACCAGTTCCACCTCCAGCCCCGGATAGCGCTCGAACAAGCCGTTCATGCGACTGGCGAGGAACATGATGCCCAGCCCTTCCGTCACCCCGACGCGGATCTTGCCCAGCGGCGCGGTGGATTGGGTGATTTCCTCCTGGGCCAGCAGCGCCACGTTCTCCATCGCCTCGGCGTGTTTAAGCAGCGCCTCGCCCGCCGGGGTCATCTCGTAACCCTGGGCATGCTGAACGAACAACGCCGTACCGAGGCTCCTTTCGATGGCCTCGATGTGCCGCGCCACGGTGGCGTGGGTGGTGTTCAAGCGCCGGGCAGCCGTGAGCAAACGCCCGCTGCGCTGCAACTCGAGAAAAAACCGCAGGTCATTCCAGTCGAACATGAAGCGTCCTTGTTCGTTGCCGTTCGGAACGCTGTTTAAAAACGCACAGCGGCTGCGCAAAAACTAACATTCTTTTGACGAAAGCTAACAACTAGGATGACAGACAACAAGAACAACAACACGAGGTCAGGGATGCAGACTTCCCTAGATGAATACGATTACATCGTGGTCGGGGCCGGGCCGGCCGGGTGTCTGCTGGCCAATCGACTGTCGACCAATGCGCAGCATCGCGTGTTGCTGCTCGAGGCCGGTGGCCGCGACAACTATGCGTGGATACACATCCCCGTGGGCTACCTGTTTTGCATCGGCAACCCGCGCACCGACTGGTGCTTCAAGACCGAAGCGCAACCGGGCCTGCAAGGCCGCGCCCTGAGCTACCCGCGCGGCAAGGTACTGGGCGGCTGCTCCTCGATCAACGGCATGATCTACATGCGCGGCCAGGCCGGCGACTACGACCGCTGGGCCGCCGACGGCAACCCTGGCTGGAGCTGGCAAGACGTGTTGCCGCTGTTCAAGCAGAGTGAAAATCACTTTGCCGGCGCCGCCGAATTTCACGGTGCCGCAGGCGAATGGCGGGTCGAACGCCAGCGCCTGTCATGGCCGATTCTCGATGCGTTCCGTAGCGCCGCCGAACAAAGCGGCATCGCCAGCATCGATGACTTCAACCAGGGCGACAACGAAGGTTGCGGCTATTTCCAGGTCAATCAGAAGGCCGGCATCCGCTGGAACGCGTCCAAGGCCTTTCTCAAACCCATTCGTCAGCGTCCCAATCTCACCGTGCTGACCGCTGTCGAAGTCGACCGCGTGCTGCTGGACAATGGTCGCGCATCGGCGATCAGCGCCCGCTGGCAAGGCCAGGCGAAAACCTTCAAGGCGCGCAAGGAAATCGTCCTGTGTGCCGGCTCCGTCGGTTCACCCAGCATCCTGCAACGCTCCGGCATCGGCCCGCGTCCGCTGCTGGAGCGGCTGGGCATCGGCGTCGCCCATGAACTACCCGGCGTCGGTGGCAACCTGCAGGATCACCTGCAACTGCGGCTGATCTACAAGCTGGAAAATGCCCGCACCCTGAACCAGATTGCCGGCAGCCTGTGGGGCAAGATGGGCATGGGCCTGCGCTACCTGTATGACCGCAGCGGCCCGCTGTCCATGGCGCCGAGCCAGTTGGGCGCCTTTGCCCGCTCGGGGCCGGAGCAGACTTCAGCCAACCTCGAATACCACGTACAACCGCTGTCGCTGGAGCGCTTTGGCGAACCGCTGCACGCGTTCCCGGCGTTCACCGCGTCGGTCTGCGATCTGCGCCCGCAAAGCCGTGGCCGGGTGGACATCCGCTCCGCCGATCCGCAAGAAGCCCCGCTGATCCAACCCAATTACCTGAGCCACCCAGAGGACCTGCGGGTCGCCGCCGACGCCATTCGCCTGACCCGGCGCATCGTCGCCGCCCCGGCCCTGCGCGCCTTCAATCCGGTGGAATACCTGCCCGGCGACAGCCTGCAAAGCGAAGAACAACTGCACGAAGCCGCCGCGCGGATTGGCACCACGATTTTCCATCCGGTGGGCACCTGCCGCATGGGCAATGACGCCGACGCCGTGGTCGACGCGCAACTCAAGGTCCATGGCATCCCCGGCCTGCGCATTGCCGATGCCTCGATCATGCCGCGCATCACCTCGGGCAATACCTGCTCGCCGACACTGATGATTGCCGAGAAGGCTGCGCAGATGATCCTCAACTCCGCTGCAAACACATCACCTGTGGGAGCGGGCTTGCTCGCGAAAGCGGTGGATCATTCACATTGATGTTGAATGACACGACGCTTTCGCGAGCAAGCCCGCTCCCACAAGGACCGCATTAGATTCAAGGACATCGAGCATCATTCCTACAAGGAACACGCAACACCAGTGGAACAACAAAAACAATCACTGTGAGGGATACCGGTATGTCAGAAAACGTTCAAACCCTGGAAGCCGTGCGCAGCGCGGGCACCAGCCAGGAAACCCAGAAAGTCATCTTCGCCTCGTCCCTAGGGACGGTCTTCGAGTGGTATGACTTTTTCCTCTACGGCGCCCTCGCGGCGGTGATCAGCAAGCAGTTCTTCGCCGGGGTCAACGACACCACGGCGTTTATCTTCGCGCTGATGGCCTTCGCCGCCGGCTTCATCGTCCGACCGTTCGGCGCGCTGCTGTTCGGGCGGTTGGGGGACATGATCGGGCGCAAGTACACCTTCCTCGCCACCATCGTCCTCATGGGCCTGGCGACGTTCTGCGTCGGGCTGCTGCCGACCTACGCCAGCATCGGCATTGCCGCGCCGATCATCCTGGTGGTGCTGCGCATGCTCCAGGGCCTGGCCCTGGGCGGTGAATACGGCGGCGCCGCGACCTATGTCGCCGAGCACGCGCCCATCGGCAAGCGTGGCTTCCACACCAGCTGGATTCAATCCACCGCGACCCTGGGCCTGCTGCTGTCGCTGCTGGTGGTGCTGGGTTGCCGCTACTTCACCGGCGATCAGTTCGAAGTCTGGGGCTGGCGCATTCCGTTCCTGTTTTCCATCGTGCTGCTGGGTATCTCGACCTGGATTCGCATGAGCCTGCACGAGTCGCCGGCCTTCGTGAAAATGAAAGAAGAAGGCAAACTGTGCAAACAGCCGATTCGCGATTCCTTCGGCAAGTGGGAAAACCTCAAGGTGGTGTTGATCGCCCTGTTCAGCATCAACGCCGGGCAAGCGGTGACCTTCTACGCCGCGCAATTCTATGTGCTGTTCTTCCTCACCCAGTTCCTGAAAATGGACCCGGCGGTAGCCAACGGCTTGCTGATTGTCAGCGTGACCATTGGCGCGCCTTTCTTCATCTTCTTTGGCTGGCTGTCGGACAAGGTCGGGCGCAAACCGGTGCTGATGATCGGCCTGCTGCTGGCCACCGCGCTGTACTTCCCGATCTTCAAGACCCTGGCCCACTACGCCAACCCGGCCATCGACCAGGCCAGCCGCCAGGCACCGATCACCGTGATGGCCGACCCGGCCACCTGCACCTTCCAGTTCGACCCGGTGGGCAAGGCGAAATTCGACAGCCCGTGCGACAAGGTCAAGACCTTCCTGGTCAAGCAGGGCCTGCCGTACCAGAGCGCAGCGGCCCCGGCCGGCAGTGACGTGCAGGTCAGCGTCGGTGACATGAAGATCGATGGTTTCGACGAAGCCGCCTTGCGCGGTGCCGTGACCCTCGCCGGTTACCCGAAACAGGCGGACATGCAGCAGATCAACAAACCGATGATCGTGGCGCTGATCGTCGCGCTGATCATCATCTCCGCGATGTGCTACGGCCCGCTGGCGGCGTTGATGGTCGAACTGTTCCCGACCCGCATCCGCTACACCTCGATGTCCCTGCCCTACCACATCGGCAACGGCTGGTTCGGCGGTTTCCTGCCGACCGTGTCGTTCGCGTTGGTGGTGTACACCGGGGACATCTTCTACGGGCTGTGGTACCCGGTGGTGATCACCGGGGTGAGCCTGGTGGTGGGGATGATTTGTCTGCGTGAGACGCGCAACGTGGATCTCGACAAGAACTGAGGTAATGCCTGCCGACGAGGGAGCTGACTCCCTCGTCGCGCCGATCAACCCCGATCAGACCTCGGCATCGAGCAACTCGAACTTCACTTGATCCGGGTAGAACGCCAGGTATCCGCGGATTTGCTCCACCGACACCTTGGGATCTTCGTAACTCCACACCGCGTTGGCACTTTCATGCCCCGGCACCTGCAGGCTGAAATAGCTGGCATCGCCCTTGTAGGGGCAATAGCTGGTGTGGTCGGTGCGGGCGAAATACTTCTCGTCGATGTCCTCTCGCGGCACGTAGTACACCGGCGGGTAATTGGCCTCCAGCAACACCAGGGCCCGTGCCGAGGCGGCCACTTGAATACCGTGAAATCTCACCAGCAGACAGCCAGGCTGCTCGGCGATGGTGATGACAGGGCTAGGACCGGAGCTTTTCATGGAAAACGTTCCTCATGACGGTGATGGACCTGCAAATCGTTGTGGGAGCGTGGCTTGCCCGCGATGGGCTGCGCAGCAGCCCCAAAACCTGAAACCTCGATTTATCAGGTATAACCCAAGTTTTACCCTCGCGACTGCTTCGCAGCCGAACGGGAGCGACACACCAAGCTGTACATCCATACAGATAAAGATTGCTCCATCGCCCATCAAGCGCCATTCTGTGCACCCTTGGCATATTGATCGACGATGGTGGTTATGCGGCTGTACCTCTGTGAAAAACCTTCCCAGGCCAAAGACATTGCGGCAGTCCTCGGCGCCCGGCGCCGGGGCGATGGCTGCTGGCTGGGAACGGACGTCACGGTGACCTGGTGCATCGGCCACCTGCTGGAAACCGCACCGCCGGATGCCTACGACGCGCGCTACAAGCGCTGGGTGCTGGCCGACCTGCCGATCATTCCGGAAAAATGGAAAATGACCGTCAAGCCACGCACCGCCAGCCAGTACAAGGCGGTCAAGCGCCTGCTCGGTGAAGCGTCCGAACTGATCATTGCCACGGACGCCGACCGCGAGGGCGAGATGATCGCCCGGGAACTGGTGGAGCATTGCCGCTATCGCGGGCCGATCCGCCGCCTCTGGTTGTCGGCGCTGGACGATGCGTCCATCCGCAAGGCCCTCGCGGCCCTCAAACCGGGGAACGAGACCTTCAGCCTCTATCACTCGGCCCTGGGGCGTTCCCGGGCCGACTGGCTGATCGGCATGAACATGAGCCGACTGTTCACCCTGCTGGGGCGCCAGTCTGGCTATCAAGGCGTGTTGCCGGTCGGCCGGGTGCAAACGCCGACCTTGCGCCTGGTGGTGGATCGCGATCGCAGCATCGCCGACTTTGTGCCCGTCCCCTATTGGGCCATCGACGTGCAACTGCTGCACAACGGCACCGCGTTCACTGCGCAATGGCGCGCGGCATCGGAGCTTTGCGACGATCAGGACCGCTGCCTGAATCAGGCATTGGCACAACAAGCGGCGGCGGCCATGAGTGGTGCGGCCAGTGCGCGGGTGATCAAGCTGCGCACCGAACGGATGCGCGAGGTGGCCCCGCTGCCGTTCGACCTGGGCACTCTGCAGGAGGTCTGCTCGAAGAAGCTCGGCCTCGGCGCCCAGGAAACCCTCGACATCGCCCAGGCACTCTACGAAACCTATAAAGTCATCACCTATCCACGCAGCGATTGCGGCTACTTGCCCCTCAGCCAGCACAGCGAGGCACCGGCCATTCTGGCGGCGTTGCGCCAGGCCGATCCGGCGTTGAACGCCTTGCACGATCACCTTGATCCGCAACGGCGCTCACGGGCCTGGAACGATGCCAAGGTCAGCGCGCACCACGGCATCATCCCCACCGCTGCGGCAAAGAATCTCGACAAGCTGGCGGGCAAACAACGTGCGGTCTACACCCTGATTCGCGCTCGATACCTGGCGCAGTTCCTGCCCAATCACGAATACGACCGCACCCAGGCCGACTTCGACTGCGCTGGCGAGGCCTTGCGCGCTGTCGGCAAGCAGATCATCGAGCCGGGCTGGAAACGCGCCCTGCCCGAAGCGCTGGCCCCGGCCAAGGGGCGCGAAGCTCCCGCGCCGCAGACCCTGCCCAACCTGGCCGAAGGCATCGATTGCGCAGTGGCCGGCGTGCAATTCAAGGACCTCTGGACGCAACCGCCAAAGCCGTTCACCGAAGGCGATCTGATCAAGGCCATGAAGAATGTCGCCAAACTGGTGCAAGACCCGCTGCTCAAGCAAAAACTCAAGGACACCACCGGCATCGGCACCGAAGCGACCCGTGCGTCGATCATCCAGGGCCTGCTCGATCGTGGTTACCTGATCAAGAACGGCAAGGCCCTGGCCGCCACGCCGGCCGCGTTCAGCCTGATCGATGCCGTGCCGCGGGCCATCGCCGATCCGGGCACCACGGCGATCTGGGAACAGGCTCTGGACATGGTGCAAAGCGGGGAAATGAGCCTGGAAGAGTTCGTCACCAAACAGGCGGCGTGGATGAGCAAGCAGGTCAGTCGCTGTGCCGGGCTGAGCCTGACCATCAGCGGCCCACCGCCGGGCGGTTCCGCCGCTGCCCCTTGGAAGAAAAAACAAAAAGGCGCCCCGCGCAAACCAGCGAGCGGCACCAGGCGCAGGGCAAAGCCGGCAAGCAATACCTGAACCCGACACCGAACCTTGCGGCCAACCATAATGAACGGTGTCCTTGCCCCGGCGTAACTGGAGCCAACCCGTATGCTTTCGATAGAACTGCACGCTGCCCAACGCGATGAGCTGGAAACCATCGAGAACCTGATGCAGTTCTACACCTACGACTTCAGTGAATGGTTGCCGCTGAAACTGGGCGAATACGGTTTGTTCAACATCCTGCCCATGCCCGACTACTGGCGAAACCCGGCCACCCGGCCATTCCTGATCAAGGTCGACGGTGAACTGGCCGGCTTCGTGACCGTGGATAACCAGGTCCATCTACCCGGTGCCGACTACAACATCGGCTATCTGTTTGTCAGCCGACGCTTCCGTGGCCGGGGTGTCGCGCGATTTGTCGTTTCCACCCTCTTGAGTCGATTCCCCGGTCAATGGCAGATTTTCCACATCGAGGCGAACCAGCCAGCACGCTTGTTCTGGGCCGCCGTGATGCCGGGGCTCGGCGTTGACGGGTTCACCTTGCATCAACAGCTGGTAGACGGTCATTCCTGCACTTTTTACCGCTTTGAGTGTCCGCCTTTGTCGTCCTGACCGACACGACCTCGCCCCCCGCGCTAATTCCCAACAGCTTTGTCCGACAATATGTAGTGACTGAAAATATTCACTACAAAACCGTTGACGCCTCCGATTTGCCCTTGCATGATGCAGACGTCTCCCCGATCGGGAGTACAGGCAACACGTTTGAGCAAGCTCGTCTGACCGCCGAGCTGTTTTTCCCGGATACACGCTGCCCACAAGGCAGATTGAAGAAGCTGACCTGGCCTGAACGTCCAGTACAAGGGCGAGAAGTCTTGGCGAGCAATCCTCATGAAGCTTGTGGCCGACCCTGAAAACGTCGGCAGTGGCCTTAAGGTTTTCGCCGCTTCTCTTCGTTGTGACGCTATTGCGTAGCAGTTATTCAACACGACTACATGCAACAGACGCAGGACCCCGCCCGATAAGGCGGTCGAACGCTGACGTCCTGGTTTCGGTGCCAGGGATCAACTAACCGATGGGCTACCTGTATTAGCGAACCAACTTTGAAAGATCACCAATTGGTCAAGGGGCTTTATGATGAATCTGAACAATCAACCAACTATCGATGAACTGGCTCGTATCTTCGCTGCAAAGAAAGACAGCCACGACAACCATATTCTCTGGATCAGCAAGTGTGGCCAGGTTCATATCGACTGCCTGTCGCCGCACGCCCATGAAGCAGAGTTCGACCAGAACAACCAGAACCTGCTGGCCCGACTGAAGATGTACCGTCGCGGCCAGGGTTATGTCGGCAAGAAAGCCGCCGCCGACAAGGACTTCATCGGTAATGTTCTGCAAACCCTGAAGCAGGCTTGGGCCTCGATGCAGAACCAGAACGAAGTTCGGGTGATTGACCGGTTCTACTGATTGAATGAGTCATTACTGACTTATTGATAAACAAGGCCTGCTCCCGATAAGGAGCAGGCCTTTTTTTATGCCAGAACGAAGATCAACTGTGGGAGCGGGCTTGCTCGCGAATGCGGTGTGTCAGATAACACTATGTCAACTGATACACCGCATTCGCG
>NZ_JAHBDN010000065.1:0-46452 GCF_019956445.1 Pseudomonas sp. BF-R-19 | reverse complement strand
CGCCCATGTTGACCTGTTCCGTACACCCGTTGCCCTATCGCGCCAACCCCGCCGAATACTTCGCGGCGATTCGCCATGCCCCCGGCGCCGTCCTGCTCGACAGTGGGCGCCCCAGCGCCGACCGCGGTCGCTATGACCTGCTCAGCGCCTGGCCATTGGAGCAACTGACGGTATCGCCCGACGAAAGTGGCGACGCTTTCCTGCAACGCCTGCGCGATAACCTGACACGCCTGGGTGAAGCCATTCTGCCGGCACCTTATGAGTTGCCGTTTGCCGGTGGATTGATCGGCTACCTGAGTTACGACTTCGGCCGACATCTGGAGCGCCTGCCGAGCCAGGCCCGTGACGACCTGTATCTGCCGGACGCGCGTTTCGGCTTGTACGGCTGGGCATTGATCAGCGATCACTTTTCGCAGACCAGTCAATTGGTGTTCCACCCGACTCTGCCCGACAGCGAGCGTCAGCGCCTGATCGAGCTGTTCAGCCAGTCAGCGCCAGAAGTGGTCGCGCCCTTCAAACTGCTCACCCCGATGACTGCCGAGTTGAGCGCAGACGAGTATCAACAGGCCATCGAGCGCATCCAGCAGTACATTCAGGCCGGCGACTGTTACCAGGTCAATTTCGCCCAACGGTTTCGCGCACCCTGCCAGGGCGATCCGTGGGCCGCTTACTGCGCACTGCGCGCAGCATGCCCGACGCCTTTTTCCGGCTTCCAGAGTTTGCCTGACGGCGATGCCGTACTCAGCCTGTCGCCGGAACGCTTCGTCAAAGTCAGCCAGGGCCATGTGGAAACCCGCCCGATCAAGGGCACCCGCCCGCGGGGCCTGACGCCTGAGCAAGACGCCGCGAACGCCGCCGAACTGCTGGCCAGCCCCAAGGACCGTGCGGAAAACCTGATGATCGTCGACCTGCTGCGCAATGACCTCGGTCGTACCTGCCGCACCGGTTCGGTACGGGTGCCGGAATTGTTCAGCCTGGAAAGCTATCCGAACGTGCACCACCTGGTGAGCAGCGTCACCGGTGAACTGGCGGATGACCGCGATGCCCTGGACCTGATCGCCGGTAGCTTCCCCGGCGGCTCGATTACCGGCGCGCCAAAGATTCGCGCCATGCAGATCATCGATGAGCTGGAACCGACCCGGCGCGGACTGTATTGCGGTTCGTTGGTCTACCTGGACGTGCGCGGCGAGATGGACAGCTCCATCGCCATCCGTAGTTTGCTGGTCAAGGACGGGCAGGTGTGTTGCTGGGGCGGTGGCGGGATTGTTGCGGACTCGGAGTGGCAGGCTGAGTATCAGGAATCGATTACCAAGGTGAAGGTGTTGCTCGATACCCTGCAAAACCTCTGAAACCACACCTATCCCTGTAGGAGCGAGCTTGCTCGCGATGAACCTGAAAACGCAGCGGGGTGTCAGGCTTGCCGCGTTATCGTTGACGACCATCGCGAGCAATCGAGCGTCGACCGGCTGCTCCTACAGGAAATGTACTTACAGGCTCAAAGTGCGATTCGAAGCCTTGATGAACTCCTGCTTCAGCTCTTCAAACGTATGCACCGCCGGGAACTGCGGGAACTGCGCAATCACGTTATCCGGCGCATGGAACAGAATCCCGGCATCGGCCTCGCCCAGCATCGTGGTGTCGTTATAGGAATCCCCCGCCGCGATCACCCGGTAGTAGAGGCTCTTGAAGGCCAGGACCGACTGACGCTTGGGATCTTTCTGACGCAGTTGATAGTCAGTGACTCGCCCGCTGTCGTCAGTAATCAGACGATGGCAGAGCAAGGTCGGGAAGCCCAGCTGGCGCATCAGCGGCTGGGAGAACTCATAGAAGGTGTCCGACAGGATCACCACCTGGAAGCGCTCGCGCAGCCAGTCGACGAACTCGATGGCGCCGTCCAGCGGCTTGAGCGTGGCGATCACTTCCTGAATGTCGGAGAGCTTCAGGCCGTGCTCGTCGAGAATTCGCAGGCGCTGCTTCATCAGCACGTCGTAGTCGGGAATGTCCCGGGTGGTGGCCCTGAGGGATTCGATCCCGGTTTTTTCGGCGAAGGCGATCCAGATTTCCGGAACCAGCACACCTTCAAGATCCAGACAGGCAATTTCCACAAGACACTCCCATTTGTATTGATTATTGAGTCGAGCGAGCAAAAAGACTGCCGAACTCTAGCGACTCGGGCCTGCCTGCGCAACGCAGAGGATGCCCCGGCCCGTGCAGCTTTTTGTTACCATCGACCCCATATAGAGCGCCCAGCGCCACCGACCTGTAGGAAGCCGCCCTGATGAGCCCAACGTTCGACGTCGTGGAACTCGCCACGACCTATGCCAACAAATCCGCCCAGGACATTCTGAAACTCGCTTTTGCCGAGTTCGGCGATGACCTGTGGATATCTTTCAGCGGCGCCGAGGACGTGGTGCTGGTGGACATGGCCTGGAAGCTGAACAAGAACGTCAAGGTGTTCAGCCTCGACACCGGCCGCCTGCACCCCGAGACGTATCGCTTCATCGATCAGGTGCGCGAGCACTACAAGATCGACATCGAACTGGTGTCACCGGACCACACCAAACTCGAACCGTTCGTTAAGGAAAAAGGCCTGTTCAGCTTCTACAAGGACGGCCATGGCGAATGCTGCGGCATCCGCAAGATCGAACCGCTGCGCCGCAAGCTGTCCGGCGTGACGGCCTGGGCCACCGGCCAGCGCCGGGACCAGAGCCCCGGCACCCGCAGCGCCGTCGCGGTGATGGAAATCGACACCGCGTTCTCCACCCCGGAACGCACCTTGTACAAGTTCAACCCGCTGGCACAAATGACCAGCGAAGAGATCTGGGGCTACATCCGCATGCTGGAACTGCCGTACAACAGCCTGCACGAACGCGGCTTCATCAGCATCGGCTGCGAACCCTGCACCCGCCCGGTTCTGCCGAACCAGCATGAGCGTGAAGGCCGTTGGTGGTGGGAAGAAGCGACGCAGAAGGAATGCGGGCTGCATGCGGGGAATATCATCAGCAAGTCGAAGGCCTGATCCCAGCCTTGTGAAATCCCCCCTGTGGGAGCGGGCTTGCTCGCGAAGGCGTCGTGTCAGTCGATGCATTTACTGACTGATACACCGCCTTCGCGAGCAAGCCCGCTCCCACATTGGTCATGTGTCAGCCCTCAAAAAATGTGTACACACGATTGTCACCATCGGTGCCATTTGTGTGTGCACTTTTAGTTTCAGCGCCCCAAAAAGTTACATCTCCTTTCTCACCACCTCGCCTGCATCCCCACTCAAAAAATAAATACCTGTTCAATCGGTCAATTTAAATTTTCTATTTTTCAGTCAGTTATCCGTTATCGATAACAAAACGAAATGAGCACTGGTTTTTATAGAATCGCGACTGGCATGGATCTCGCTTAAGTGCATACATGTTTTGTATACAATCAAATCAAAACATACACACACTTTAGATCCGCAAGCCTGAAGCGCCCTATCCCGTACAGGCTGCAGATGCCCCGTAACCAATGATATTCGCCACCCGCGACGAAGATTTGTCGAGCCAAGGCTCATGCACAGTCATCGCGGCGTCGAGCATCAGGAGCCTGCCGGAATGCGTACTAGTCTCTCCAATAACAACATCGCGCTGGATCTACCCTCCTCCCATTCCACCCACACCGCCGACAATCAGGCGCATCAAGCCCCCGTGGTGCTCAGCCCCCGACTGCACAACAAGGACCTGGCACCGACCAAGTCCGAAGGCAGGCGCTGGGGCCGCTACAGTATCTTTGCCCTGTGGACCAACGACGTTCACAACATTGCCAACTACTCGTTTGCCATCGGCCTGTATGCCCTGGGCCTGGGTGGCTGGCAGATCCTGCTGTCCCTGGGGATCGGTGCGGCGCTGGTTTACTTCTTCATGAACCTGTCTGGCTACATGGGCCAGAAAACCGGGGTGCCCTTCCCGGTCATCAGCCGGATCAGCTTCGGCATTCACGGTGCGCAGATTCCTGCGTTGATCCGCGCCGTGATCGCCATCGCCTGGTTCGGTATTCAGACATACCTTGCGTCCGTGGTCTTTCGCGTGCTGTTGACGGCGGTCCATCCCGGGTTCGCCGACTACGACCACGACTCGATCCTCGGCCTGTCGACCCTGGGTTGGGTGTGTTTCGTCGCGATCTGGTTCGTGCAACTGGCGATCCTTGCCTATGGCATGGAGATGGTGCGGCGCTACGAGGCGTTTGCCGGCCCGGTGATTCTGTTGACCGTCGCCGCCCTTGCCGCGTGGATGTACACCCAGGCCGATGCGACCATCGCCTGGTCGATCCGTGAGCCGCTGACTGGCGGTGAGATGTGGCGCAACATCTTTGCCGGTGGCGCACTGTGGCTGGCGATCTACGGCACCTTGATCCTCAACTTCTGCGACTTCGCCCGCTCTTCACCGTGCCGTAAAACCATCAAGGTCGGAAATTTCTGGGGCTTGCCGGTGAATATCCTGGTGTTCGCCAGCATCACGGTCCTGCTGTGCGGCGCGCAATTTCAGATCAATGGACGGATCATCGAAAGCCCGACCGAAATCATCGCCTCGATCCCCAACACCTTCTTCCTGGTGCTCGGCTGCCTGGCGTTCCTGATCGTCACCGTGGCGGTGAACATCATGGCCAACTTCGTCGCCCCGGCGTTCGTGCTCAGCAACCTGGCGCCCAAGTACCTGACCTTCCGCCGCGCCGGCCTGATCAGCGCGACCATCGCCGTGCTGATCCTGCCGTGGAACCTCTACAACAGTCCGCTGGTGATCGTGTATTTCCTGTCCGGCCTCGGTGCCCTGCTCGGCCCGTTGTACGGGGTGATCATGGTCGACTACTGGCTGGTTCGAAAAGGCCAGGTCAATGTGCCGCAGTTGTACAGCGAAGACCCGAACGGCCCTTATTACTACAGCCGCGGGGTCAATTTGCGCGCCGTGGCGGCGTTCATTCCCGCCGCCCTGATCGCCATCGTCCTGGCCCTGGTGCCGGGGTTCCACAGCGTGTCGCCGTTCTCCTGGCTGATTGGTGCCGGCATCGCCGGGATGCTCTACCTGATCATCGCCAAGCGCCAACCGCACTACGCCGATGTCAGCGGCGAAGCCATCGCGGTCGACAACGTCAGCCATTAACTCCATGGCGGCCCGGCAATGTCGGGCCGCAGAACCATCCGCAATAAGGACTCTCCATGCGCATTCTCGTGGTCAACGTCAACACCACCGAATCCATCACCCAGGCCATCGCCCGCTCGGCGCAGGCCGTCGCATCGCCCGACACGGAAATCGTCGGCCTCACCCCGCACTTCGGCGCCGACTCCATCGAAGGCAACTTCGAAAGTTACCTGGCGGCCATCGCGGTCATGGACCGGGTGATGTCCTACGACCAGCCATTCGACGCCGTGATCCAGGCCGGCTACGGCGAGCACGGCCGTGAAGGCTTGCAGGAACTGCTCAATGTCCCGGTGGTGGACATCACCGATGCCGCCGCCAGCACGGCGATGTTTCTCGGTCACGCCTATTCCGTGGTCACCACCCTCGACCGCACCGTGCCGCTGATCGAAGATCGCCTCAAGCTCTCCGGCCTCTGGGACCGTTGCGCCTCGGTCCGGGCCAGTGGTTTGGCAGTGCTGGAACTGGAGCACGAACCGCAGCGCGCACTGGAGGCCATCGTGCATCAGGCCGAACTGGCGGTGACCCAGGACAAGGCCGAAGTGATTTGCCTGGGCTGCGGCGGCATGGCCGGGCTGGACGAGCAGATTCGCCGGCGTACCGGGGTACCGGTGGTGGATGGCGTGACGGCGGCGGTGACCATTGCCGAGTCGCTGGTGCGGTTGAGACTGTCGACATCAAAGGTACGGACGTATGCGATGCCGCGGCCGAAAAACATCATTGGCTGGCCGGCGCGGTTTGCCCGTTAAGTTCGCAACTGTTGACCGAGTTGCCCCCTTCGCGAGCAAGCCCGCTCCCACAATGGATCTGTTGTGAACACAATATCTGTATTCAACGGAGATCCAGTGTGGGAGCGGCGGTGCGGCGATCCGACTTGCTCGCGAATGCAGCACCTCGGTCCTGAGCAAGACTCAAACCGCACTGAACCTCTGCCCCAACCCCCGCTCGGCAAACTGCTCAATGACGAACTCGACAAACGCCCGGGTCTTGCCCGGCAGCAGTTTGTGTTCGGCGTAATAGATGGAGGTGTAGCCGTCGTCGATGTACCAGTCCGGCAACACCCGTTGCAGCCTGCCCGACTCCAGATAGCCCGCGGCAAACGGCATGCTCACCAGCGCAATGCCCAGACCCTGCGCGGCCGTGGCGCAGGCGGCCTCGGAGTCGCTCATGGTCATCCGCGCCTTGAGCGTCAACGGGCTGTGTTGCTGATTGCGATGAGTCAACTGCCAGGAGCGTACCCGACCGGTCTGCGGCGAACGGATCAGAATCCCGTCATGGTGCTTGAGGTCATCCGGCTCGCTGATCGCCGCATGTGTCTCCAGGTAGTCCTGCGTAGCCACCAACACCCGATGCGCCGGACTCAGCCGGCGTGCAACCACGCCCTGGGGTAATTCGAAGCCACCGCCGATTGCCGCGTCGAAGCCCTGCCCGATCAGATCGACCTGGCGGTTGTCGAAGTGCCAGTCCGGGTTGATCGCCGGGAATCGCCGCAGAAACTCGCCGAGCATCGGCACAATGTACAGGCAGCCGAATACCGTCCCCATGCTGACTTTCAGGGTGCCCGCAGGCTGCCCTCCGGCGCTGGCAAGATTGGCCACGGCATTCTGGATCGTGTGCAGGCTGGCGCTGACTTCGCCGAGAAACAACTGACCGGCCTCCGTCAGCGTCAGGCTGCGAGTGCTGCGCTGGAACAATCTGACACCCAGGCGCGCCTCGAGCTTGGCAACGCTCTTGCCCACCGCCGCCGGTGTCAGGCTCAGGCGCCGCGCGGCTTCGGCAAAGCTGCCGACCTCGGCGCTGCGCACAAAACATTCGATACTGCTGAAGGTTTCCATAGGCGCCACTATAAACTTTTGGTTTACACAGACTATCGCAATTATGGTCTACACAGCAGGTAATCCTGAATCGATACTAGGCTCCATCAACCGGGACATCTCGCCTCGGGACTTGGAGATCGACATGACTACTCAGAACCTCAGCGGCAAAGTGGCATTGATTCAAGGTGGTTCCCGCGGTATCGGCGCCGCCATCGTCAAGCGCCTGGCTGCTGAAGGCGCGACCGTTGCCTTCACTTACGTCAGCTCCACGGCGAAAGCAGAAGAACTGCAAGACAGCATCACCGCCAAGGGCGGCAAGGCCTTGGCCATCAAGGCCGACAGCGCCGACGCCGACGCCATCCGCGGTGCCGTGTCCGCCACGGTAGAAGCCTTCGGTCGCCTGGATATCCTGGTCAACAACGCTGGCGTACTGGCCGTCGCACCGCTGGCCGAGTTCAAACTCGAAGACTTCGACCAGACCCTGGCCATCAACGTACGCAGCGTGTTCATCGCCACCCAGGCCGCCGCCCGGCACATGACCGAAGGCGGTCGCATCATCAACATCGGCAGCACCAACGCCGATCGCATGCCCTTCGCCGGTGGCGGCCCCTACGCCATGAGCAAGTCGGCGCTGGTCGGCCTGACCAAAGGCCTGGCCCGTGATCTCGGCCCGCAAGGCATCACCATCAATAACGTGCAACCAGGCCCGGTCGACACCGACATGAACCCGGCCGAGGGTGACTTTGCGGAAAGCCTGATCCCGTTGATGGCCGTGGGCCGTTACGGCAAGGCCGAAGAGATCGCCAGCTTCGTCGCCTACCTCGTCAGCCCTGAAGCGGGCTATATCACCGGGGCCAGCCTGACCATCGACGGTGGTTTCGGCGCCTGATGCGTATCTGCCAACTGCAATAACTGTGGGAGCGAGCCTGCTCGCGAAGAGGGAGTATCAGACACGTTGATGTTGTCTGAAACACCGCTTTCGCGAGCAGGCTCGCTCCCACATTTGCCAGAGTCACCCCGTCTTTTTAACTAGGCCCACTCAAGCGTCGGCAAACCAAACGCACTCGGCTCGAACGCCTTCAACGTACGAAGAATGCCATCGGCGTGTGCGTACCTGGCGTCGGCCATTGCCGCATCCGGGATCGCAATCGCCGTCATCCCCGCCGCTTTCGCCGCGGTCACACCGAAGGGCGAATCCTCGAACACCAGGCAATCTTCCGGTGCAACACCCAGACGTCGCGCCGCCGTCAGGAAAATATCCGGTGCCGGTTTGGCCGCGCCCACCTCGGGGTCATCGGCGGTGACGATGAAGTCGAACAAGGCGAACCAGTCGCGGTGCAAGGTGGTTTTCTGGCCGAACGACTGGCTCGAAGAACTGGTGCCCACGGCAATGGGAATGTTGTTGGCCTTCAGATGCCGTACCAGCTCTTGTGCGCCGGGCATTGCCTGCGCTGTAGGAAAACGTTCGCGCATCAGCGGCTCGCGGATCACCAGAAACTCTTGCGCCGTGATCGGCAAGTCCAGCGCTTGAACCACATAGCTCGCCAGATCGCCCGCGCCCCGGCCAATGATGTTCTGTTTGATGCTCCAGTCGAACGTCCGGCCGTAACGCGCGGCAATGATGGACGTGACTTCGGTGTAGATGCCCTCTGTATCCAGCAACAAGCCGTCCATATCGAAAATCACGGCCTTGATCGGGCCGAATGCTTTCAGTGGTGCATTCATCGCATCTGATCCGTTTTCCAAGGCATCCCGGGCAGCGCAGGTACGACCGATGCCCGAATGGATTAAAGGGTTCAGCAGCATAGCGAGCGCCGCTGGCTTAGAGCAACGAGGAAATCCCGATCGACGCCGAATGGCCCTCCGTGATTTAGCGAATCGCCCTACAGTAAGCGCCACCTTTCCCGACTTCTTTCCTTGCCGATCCCCAGCAGAGTTTCGCGCTCCACATTCCGCCAAGCGAAAGACTGCAGATGTTCGATCCCCAAAAGGTATTGGCATGCTCCGCGAGCGGCCCTCTGACACTTCGCTCCGGCAAGCATGAACACCACGACGACGCCTTCAGACAGGCGAAAAACCCCAACGGCGACAGCGCCGACACCGTCGAGCGCACTGCCACCCACAACTGCTCGGTGTCGATGGTAACCGGCGAAGAACTGCTGACCCTCACCGACGGCAGCCTCGACGGGATCTTGCCGTTCGACTTCAGCCGCGTCTATCGCACCAGTGCCGTCGAGTTCGACAGCGGCCTCGGTTTTGGCTGGAGCCATTCGCTGTCCCAGCACCTGGAACTCCACGGCGAGCGGGTGCTGTGGATCGACCCCGAAAACCGCCGCACGCCGTTTCCACGGCCGACGGCGGAGCGCCCGATGATCCACAACAACCTGTCGCGGGCGGCGATTTACCTCGGCGAGGAGCCGGACGAACTGATCCTCGCCCTGGCCGGCGACCGCGCGCGGTTCTACCACTTTCATGACGGCCGGCTCAGCGCGATCAGCGACGCCTACGGCAACCGCCTGACGGTGCAGCGGGACCGCTTTGACCGGATCCAGCGCCTGGACAATGGCGCCGACCGCGCCTTGTTGCTGCGTTACGACCTCAAGCACCTGGTGGCCATCGACTATCAGGTGTTTCAGCGCAGTGACCCCGAGGCGTCCACCTGGCGCACCGAGCAGACACTGGCCAGCTACCGCTTCGACGCCCGCCAGCGTTTGATCGAGGCAACCAACGCGGCGGGTGAAAGCGAGCGCTACGACTACGACGAGCAACACGTCCTCCTGCAACGGCAACTGGCCGGCGGCGCGAGTTTTTTCTGGGCGTGGGAACGCTCCGGCAAAGCCGCCCGCTGCATTCGTCACTGGGCTTCGATTGCGCAGATGGAGGCGCATTACGTCTGGGACGATCAAGGCTGCGTGACGGTGAACAACGCCGACGGTAGCGAAGAGGTTTACGTTCATGACGACCGCGCGCGACTGGTGCGCCAGGTTGGACTGGACGGCGGTGAGCAGCACAAGGCCTATGACGATAAGGGCCATCTGATCGCCGAGCAGGACGCCCTCGGCGCCGTCACCGAATACCATTATGACGAAGTCGGTCGGCCGATCGCGCTGCTTGCAACGGATGCGCCGCCCACGTCCTACGAGTATCGCCACGGTTTGCTGCACACCCGCACCCAGGGTCAGGCGACGTGGACCTGCCAGCGCAATGCCCAAGGAGGCATCACTGCCATCACCGGTCCAGACGGGCAAATCACCCGCTATATCTACGACCCGCAGGGGCGCTTGCTGACGATCCGCTTCCCCGACCAGAGCGGTCACCGGTTTGTCTGGAATGCCTTGGGGCTATTGCTGGAGGAGATCCTGCCGGACGGTGCTCAGCGCACTTTTTCCTACGATGCCTTGGGCCGGCGGATTACCCGGCAAGACGAACACGGTGCCGTCACCGGCTATGAGTGGGACGCGGTGGGCCGACTGACCCGGATCACGCTGCCCACCGGCGCCCGCCGCGCCTATCGCTACAACGCCTACGGCCAGGTCACCGCCGAAACCGACGAACTGGGACGGGTGACCCGTTACGAATACGCCGACGACCTGCACTTGGTCAGCCGCCGGATCAACCCCGAAGGCAGCGCGCTGAAGTACCGCTACGACCATGCGCAATTGTTGCTCACCGAGATCGAAAACGAGGTCGGCGACACCTATCGGCTGGACTACACGCAGGGCGGATTGATCCGACAGGAAACCGGCTTCGATGGCCGTCGTACCGCGTATGCCTATGACCGCAATGGCCAGTTGCTGGAGAAAACCGAGTTCGGCGACGACGGTGCGCAACTCGTCACGCAGTACCAACGCGACAGCGCCGGACGTTTATTGCTCAAGACCCTGCCCGACGGGATCAAGGTCGAGTACCGCTACGACAGCCTCGGGCGGCTGGTCAGCGTCGACGACGGCCAGGACCATCCGCTGGAGTTCGAATACGACCGCCTGGACCGGCTGATCACCGAGCATCAGGGCTGGAGCACCCTGCGTTATGGCTACGACACCTGCGGTCGGCTCAAGCGCCTGCGCCTGCCGGACGGCTGTGTGCTCGATTACCACCGTGCCCGGGGCGGCGCCCTGACTGCCATCGATCTCAACGGTACGCGTCTGACCAGCCATCGTTTTGTCGGCGGGCGCGAACAGCAACGCCAACAGGGCCTGCTGCTCAGCGATTATGCCTACGACGAGCAGGGCCGTTTGCAAGCCCATACCGTCAGCCAAAAGCAACGACCGCTGTACCGCCGCAAGTATGCCTACAGCGCCAAGGGCAATCTCCTGCAGATTGCCGACAGCCGTCACGGCCAACGTCACTATCAATACGATGCGCTCGACCGCCTGACCGGCGTACGCCACCCCCGCGACCAGTTCGCGGAGAACTTCACCCACGACCCGGCCGGCAACCTGCTGATTCACGACCGCCCGGGCCCGTGCGTGCTCCAGGGCAACCGACTGCGCTGCCGCTACGAAAGCCACTATGACTACGACGCCTTCGGCAACCTGGTCCGCGAACGCCGAGGTACGCCGACCCAGGTCACCGAATACTCCTACGACAGCCAGCACCGCCTGATCGGCGTCCGCAACCCGGACGGTAAAAGTGTCAGCTACCGCTACGACGCCTTCGGCCGACGCATCGGCAAAACCGTCGACGGCCAGACCACGCAATTCTTCTGGCAAGGCGACCAGCTCATCGCCGAAAGCGCTCCCCGGCACTACCGCAGTTACGTTTACGAACCCGGCTGCTTCCGCCCGCTGGCGCTGCTCGACGGCAAAGGCCGGGCAGACGCCTGCCCGTTCTACTTCCAACTCGACCACCTCGGCACCCCGCAGGACCTGACCAGCTACGGCGGCGCTATCGTCTGGTCGGCCAAGTACACCGCCCACGGCAAACTCCGCGAAGTGAGCCACGGCGACGGCGAACGACTCGAACAGCCGCTACGGTTTCAGGGGCAATACTTCGACGCGGAGAGCGGCCTGCACTACAACCGGCATCGCTACTACCATCCGGGCATCGGTCGTTATCTGACGCCGGATCCGGTCAAGTTGGCCGGAGGGTTGAACCCGTATCGGTACACCCGAAACCCGACGAGGTGGGTGGATCCGTTGGGGTCGAGCGGGAATTGCCCGCACGCGAACCAGCCGGGATGCTCGGCGCCGTATGGAGAGGGAGGGGCAACGGTTGATGAGGGGGAGCCTGATGTGCCCTCCCCAAAACCTTCAAATAAATACGTGTATCGCGGAAACTCACGGGAGCCCCGGGAAATTTTGAACCGGTTTTGAATCCCTCGGATCGACTCCTTGAAGAAGTCATCGGGACCCGGGCTTGCTCACTGTCGCTTCGTAATGGCTGACTCACCCGCGCCATCGTCCCGTTCTTCTGGATCGGCCTCAATATCCTCGTCGCCCGGAACCAGCTCCACACCTGCATCATCATCGTCCGGCGGTCGTTGGTCGCGGCTCAAGGAGTCGGTAGGCGACGGCAGCGGATACTCTGGTGTTTCATCAACGTCGGGGACGTTCCGATCAGTGTTCATATCGCACCTCTCGTGTGACCTGAATTGCAGGCCACGACCTGGCGAGGATTGGACAATCGGTCAATCCGCCAGCACGGCTCGATCAATCTTCGTCCTCTTCCTCATCGTCAAACTCGATATTCCCCACATCGCCCAAATCATCAGCATCGTTAAGCGGCACCGTCGCATCATCCATCAGCGATCCCGGATCTTCATTGCCGGGATCGTTGATAGATGGCAGTCCGCTCAGGCCCTTTTCTTCCTTGCCTTCACTTTTTGCAGTCATGGGATGCCTCGCTCAACTAGTGATGCTTTTTGTGGTGCTTGTTCGAGTGTTTATGACCGTTACCGGAATGGGAATGACCGCTGTCACTCCCCAGATCATTGCCGACCGCACCGCCGGCTGCACCACCCAGGCCTGCACCGATGGCCGATCCGGTCGAACCGCCAAGACTGTTGCCGACCACCGATCCACCCGCCGCGCCCAAACCACCGCCTACCGCCGCCTCGGTGCGACTGCGCTTGGGCGCGGCAATGGCACTACCGGCCGCTCCGCCGACACCTGCACCAATCGCTGCGCCCGTACTGCCTCCCACCTGGCCACCGACAACGTTGCCCAGCACCCCACCAAGACCACCGCCTACCGCGGCATCTCCATTACCTCCCGCCAGCGCCACCTGAGAGACCAGCAATCCAAAAACAATCGCAGGCACCATCAATAGTCGAGCATTCAGGCTTCCTTTTTTTTTGCCGTTGGCTTTCGGGTTCATGGCACGCCTCACATTCTTCCAGGGTATGGAAGATTTGAGTTGCTGCGGCGTGAAACGTTCATAAATGAAAAAGCCCGGCATCAAGCCGGGCTTTTTTCAAATCCGAATCAGGATCAGTGACGCTTGTGACCATTGGCCAGGTTGCTGCCTACGCCGCCGCCCAACGCACCGCCCAGGCCTGCACCGATGGTGGCACCGGACTTGCCGCCAAGGCTATTGCCGATCACCGAACCACCGGCCGCGCCAACACCGCCACCGATAGCAGCGCTGGTGCGATGACCTTTTTTGGCGGCAACCGCACTGCCCGCCGCGCCAGCCACGCCCGCACCAATCGCTGCGCCAGTGCTGCCACCCATTTTCTGGCCGACCACGTTACCCAACGCGCCGCCCAAGCCACCGCCCAGCGCGGCAGTGCCGTCACCAGCCATTGCACCTTGAGCAACCAGAAGCCCCAGAACCAGAGCAGGCAGTGTTAAACGCATGACAAAAACCTCAAAAAATAGGGGTACACAAAAAGGGGGCGAGATTGAATGCTTTTGCGCGGATAAAGTCCAGCACGCCGGTCCAACTTCGCGATTGGCGACGGTTGGACAGCGTTTACCGAAAAGGTTTTATCGAGGACAAAAAAAAGCCCGCTGGGGAAACGGGCCAGGTGTTGCTTTCTAACGGATGAGTCGAGATTAAGGAGGGAGCTGTGAAAAGTTTGTGAAAAATCACCCTTTTCAAAAAAATTGTCATAAAACTTTTCAGGCATGAAAAACCCCGCTCTATAACGGGGTCTGCCTGACGTTCGGTTACTTCCTGACCGGCGCTGTCACCTTGGGTAAAAATTTGCCCTTCAATACCCGGCACGCCCTGGTCTTGATCTTGTCGACCTCAGTCTGGTCCTCGCCGAAACTGGCCACATACTGGGTCTGACCACACCGCACGGAATTGTTGATCGGAAATTCTGCGCCATCGTCCTCGATATACGGATCAGCCATCTCTTCACCCCTTTCAAAAAGCGCGATCGACATCGGCAAGCCCTTTGCCTGAAGTAATATCGATCGCCAAGGTTTTTGAGACTAGCCGGTCACTAACAGACCTGCCGTTCGGCTTTCTCCGTGACCGACGAATGGCTTCTCAGCTTTCACCTCAACTTCACCGCAGTCCCGGTCACAAACACCACGACCATCCCGCCCCTGCCGGCCGGCATGCTGATCTCATAATCAAGCCCGACCACCGCGTCCGCCTGAAGCGCCTGCGCCCGCTCCTTGATCTCATCGGTGGCCTGAATGCGTGCTTCTTTCAACGCTCGTTCCAGTGTCTGGGAGCGCCCACCGAAAAAGTCGCGCATGCCGGCAAATACGTCTCGAACAACGTTGATCCCTTGCACCGACTCGGCGCTGATGATGTCCAGATAGGCGGTAATTTGCCGGCCTTCGATAGAGTGGGTCGTGGTGATGATCATGGGTGTTCCTTCCTGTTCAGATATTCAGCCAACGCATCGAACGCCGGCAAAGTGACGGGATCATTGGCCGAGTTGCTGGCCACCGGATGGGATGCGTAGCGGACGATGACCATCTCGGCCTTCGGGTCGACATAGATGCGCTGCCCATGGACCCCACGCGCCATGAATGCCCCGCCCTCCTTGTCCGTCACCCACCACATCGACCGGTAACTCCAGTCTTTGAGCAATGTGTACCCCGCCTTGGCGAAGGCCTGCCTATCACCGCCGCCACGGATATCGTCGATCACTGCCTCTGGCACGATCTGCTGACCGTTGAACCGACCGCCGTTACGCAGCATCTCGCCAAAACGCGCCAGATCCCGCAACCCCGTATTCAGGCCACCACCGGCGAACGGCGTGCCGATGGAGTCCACGGTGAAATAGCCGTCCTGTTCGGCACCCAACCGGCTCCAGATGTTCTCCGACAGTAGTTGTGCAACATTGCGACCGGTGGCGCGGGCAATGACCCAGCCCAACACGTCGGTGTTGACGGTTTTGTAGGCGAACGCCTTGCCGTGCTCACCTTGCGGTTGCACCGTCTGCAAAAATTCGTAGTAACTTCGAGGGCCCTCATAACCCTTGGGCTTGGGCAGCGGGTTGCCTGCCCTGGCATGGGCCCAGACCTCGGCATCCGGGTCCGCGTAATCCTCGCTGTATTTAAGCCCCGTGGTCATGTCGAGCACCTGCCGTACCGTGGCGCTGCCAAACGCAGAATCCGTCAGCTCCGGCACATATTCGGTAACCCGCTTGCCAGCATCGATGCGCCCCTGCGCCACCAACATGGCGCCCAGCGTGCCGATCACAGACTTGGTCACGGACATCGCAGCGTGCTGGCCGTCCGGCTTCAACACGCCGAAGTAACGTTCGTAGACAACTTTCCCGCGGTGCATCACCACAATGCCATCGGTGTAAGTGGCCGCGAGGGATTGCTCCCAGGTCATCGGCGCCCTGGCGCCAAGGGGGACGAAACTGATCCCGTCGATATCCTTGCGTAGTGCTATCTCCAGAGGAACCGGAGCACCCAGGCCGCGTGAAACGTTGATCGTCGGCATCAATTGCCGGAAATTCGCAACACTCCAGCGCATTGCCGGGAACTGGAAATAGCTGCCGTCTTCAAATCGCACGGTGCGATCAGCGGGGGGTGGCGAACCGACCATCCAGCCGAGTTTGGCGGGGTTACTGGCTTCAGCGTCGGGAAAAGTTGCAGGGGCAGATGCGAGGGCCGGTGATGACATGGCAACTATCGACACAGCCGCGATGAGCTTGGCTGCGCCGCGAAAACTGGCGCGAGGATGGAGCATGATGTCGATTCCGTTCGAAGAGTTTGAGCAGTCTACAGCCGGATCGGCTTATTCACTGCTTAAGCATGCGCCTCGCGATCAAGAACATCCGCAACCCACTGATTGATACTTTTGTGGGCTAACTGAGCTTTCACAGCAACCGTCGCGTGAAGGGCTGGGGCCAGGCGCAGACTGAGATGGCCTGAATAGGGTTTCTGTGGGGTGCGGCCGAGTTTGGCGCAAGTCTCCAGATAATCGGTGACGGCCTCTTCGAATGCGCTGCGAAGTTCTTTGACTGACTCGCCGTGAAACCCGACAACATCCTTGATGCCCGCAATGTGGCCGACGAACAGGCCGTCTTCGTCGCTGTACTCGATCCGGGCTGAGTAGCCGTTGTAGTTCATTACGTTCACGGGGTAACTCCTGCTTGTTCAAGGAAAGCCCGGGCGTCACGCACCTGATAGGGCTTGGCTTCTTTGTCGGGGTGGGGACGGTGAAAAGTGGCCACCACGCCATTCAGTTCAAAACGTACTCGCGATCCATTGCCTTCGATAGTTCTGGCCCCTGTAGCACCGAACAAGGATTCGATTCGGGACCACTCCATGGTTGCTGGGGCGGGTCTTGAAAAGACGGCTTTGAGGGTGCTGAGCTGTTTATTATTCATGGTATTATATCATGATACCGTTCAGGGTTTAGCAACCGCGAATGACATCGCTGATGCCTGGGAGAAACCTCTAACGCGCGCTTAAAAAAACGCCGCTTATCCAGAACAGGAAAGCGGCGTTTTCGTGTGGAAGGGTTTGTTTTGCACGGCAAGCAGGATATCGAGGTGACTCTCGCCAGGGTTGTAGGCAATTTCCGAGAGTTGCGTAAAGCGTTACGCTTGCTGCGTTTTTAGCTGGTCCCTCCCCCCACGCTAACCTATGTGGCGATCACAGAAGCGTGCCCTGTTTGCTCAGTTTTGCTTCGCCAACGTAGGAACAGGTGCACAGGGTGTTGGATTAACGCCCAGAGACATCAGCAATCAGCCCAGATCTCAGAACCTGTGGCGTTCAAATGGCGAAAGCGCTATCCGGAGGCGGGTCTTGAGGGATTGAGCGACCCTGCCTCGAAGTGGCCAGCCTCGCAAGCTCAGCACTCAAAAGATGGAGAAAGCTCTTACGCTGACCACCCAGCGCGTGCCGCGTGAGGCGACGCATTGGAGTGGCAGTGGTCAGAGTAAGATAAGATGCCTGCAAATCAGATTTGCTGTGAGTAGCCCCGCATGACAGATAACAGTCGGAACACCACCCGTCTGATCAAGAAGTACCCGAATCGCCGTCTGTATGACACGCACACCAGCAGTCATTTGACCCTTGCGGATATACGCCAATTGGTCGTCGATAAAATTCCGTTCGAGGTGGTCGACGCCAAGACTGGCGAGGATCTGACCCGAAGTATTTTGCTGCAGGTCATTCTGGAAGCCGAAAGTGGCGGTGAGCCGATATTCTCCAGCGAGATGCTCATGGGGATTATCCAGTTCTACGGTCCCTACCAGAGCGTCCTCGGCAGCTACCTGGATAAAAGCATCCAGACGGTCATCGACATCCAGTCCCAGACCGGCGCTCAGTCCTCTGAAGCCTGGAGCAAGTTCATGCACCAGCAAGCACCGGTCATGCAGGATTTGATGCGCCAGTATGTCGACCAGTCAAAAAACCTCTACCTGAACACTCAGAACCTCTTCGGCCTGTTCGGCGGCATGCCACCAGGCAAGCCAGGTGCCGGTGGCGGGCCGAAAAAAAATGGCGATGGGGAGTAAACCCATCGCCATCAGTGTAACCGCTCTAATGTGACTTACTTGTTACCGCTTGTAGCCTTGGCACCAGGAGCGGTTTTGCCGGCTGCGGCGGTCGCTGCGTCAAAACCGCTCTGGGCAACGTCAGCAGCCTGTTTTACGGCGTTCTGTGCGCTTTCAAAAACGGTACCGGCATTCGCCAGCGACGACTTGAACGCGGCCACAACAGGCTCGGAGCCAGCCGGTGCATTCTTGCTGATCACTTCAACGAACTCTTGCACCTGCTGGGTGCCCACTTCGACCTGACGCGAGGTCAGTTTGGCGATTTCCGAGTGAGTGCCGACAATCAACGCTTGCACTTGGCGATTGAACTCAGCCAGGCGTTCGGCTTGCACATTTGGCTGGGTGAAAGAAGTCTGGAGCTCAGCGAGCCCTTGTAGATCACGGACTGCCAGCAGCTTGCGAATGCCGTCGAACTGCTCCTCGGTGGAGGCCTGCAGAGTCTTGAACTGCAATTGGGTGAGCTGTTCAACGCTGGCGAAGACTTTGCCACTGATTTGCTGCAGGAGGTCGAGGTTGGCTTTCTGAGCGTCTTGCAATTTTTCCGAGTTGAAAAAAGACATGCTTGAATCTCCTGATTCTGAAAAGCCGACATGGGCCTGAGGACGCGATAGCGATCCTGCTGGTCATCGCGCTAGCCTTAATATTGCAGCGCACAAATTCGTTTGGCAATGACTTTTTGTGCGGCGCACAAAAATATTTCTTCTCCTGCCTCCATTCGCTATAGACTCCTAACATCGAACAGCCAGCCAAGCCCTCTTTACTAAAGAGGCGCAAGCAGCTGCTTCTCATGCATAACGCCAGGAGATCACCATGGGCCAGGAAGATATTATTGCATCGCAATATGAAAAACCCTCCTCTCAACGCGGCCTGTTCGAACACCTGAGTCATCTGCAGCACCTCAACACCCTGAACGTCCTTGATGCTTTGCGCCAGCGCCAGGAAAAAACCTTCGCGCCCCTGAAGCGGGGTCAACTCAGACAACCCACGCCTACTGACTGGCAGGAATACTTCACCGACCTCGGCCAACGCAGCCTGCTGTTCTGGGACACCCTGCGCCAGCGCGGCGACAATACGCTGGCCCATGAACGCGCCGGGTATCCTCTGCTGCTCAAGTTCGATCATGAAACCCTGGTCGCTGGCTCCGATCTCCCACGCCCGGTCAACTATTCACTGTTGCGAATCCTCCCCGGACCAGAGCAAAGAATCGACAGCAATGGCCAGCCGGTGATCATCATTGACCCACGCGGCGGCCACGGCTCGGGAATCGGCGGCTTCAAACAGGATTCGGTATTAGGTGAAAGCCTCAGAGCCGGCCACCCCACCTATTTCATCTCTTTCAGTCACTCGCCACAGCCGGGGCAAACCCTGGCCGATATCGTCGAAGCCCAGGCCCGGTTCATCGAAGTCATCAGCGCCCTTCACCCGACCAACAGCGAGCCGATCATCATCGGTAACTGCCAGGCGGGCTGGGCGTTGATGGGACTGGCTGCAACACGACCGGAACTGCCGGGATTGATAATTATCAATGGTGCCCCCTTGTCGTACTGGGCCGGTGTCAATGGACGCAATCCGATGCGCTATACCGGAGGCCTGCTGGGTGGCGGCTGGATGGCTCGCCTGGGCAGCGACTTGGGCAATGGCCGCTTTGACGGTACCTGGCTGGTCAGCAATTTCGAAAACCTGGACCCGGCCAACACCTATTGGGCCAAGTACTACCAGTTGTTCAGCCAGGTCGACAGCGAGGCTACGCGCTTCCTCGACTTCGAACGCTGGTGGGGCAGCCCGACCCTGCTCAATGGCGAAGAGATTGAGAGGATTGTCGATGACCTTTTCATCGGCAACCAATTGTCCGGCGGTCTCGGCCGCAAGAACAGTGGCATTGACCTGAAACGGATCGAAGTACCGGTGGTGGTGTTCTGTTCCTACGGAGACAACATCACCCCTCCCCAGCAGGCATTGAACTGGATCGCCGATGTTTATCCCAGCGATCTCGCTTTGCATGACGCAGGACGCACCATCGTCTACCTGCGGCACGCCAGCATCGGCCATTTGGGGATTTTTGTTTCCGGCAAAGTGGCGCGGCGCGAACACCGTGGGATGCTCGGCGCGGTCGAAACCATCAAGGCGCTGCCAGCGGGACTGTATGAAATGCTGATTGACGATCTGCCAACCTCCTCAGGCAGCGATGACATGCAATACCGAGTGCGTTTCGAATCAAGGCGAATCGCCGATATCCATGATGACGTCGAGCCGGCCCGTGATGACGATCGCGAATTCTCTCTGGTGGAGCGCGCTTCTGAAATCAACAGCGCGTTTTACGACGGGTTCATACGTCCGTGGCTGCGTCAGATCGTCAACGAGCCAATTGCCGAACTGTTGCGCAGGACGCACCCCTTCCATCAGCAACAAGTGCTATGGAGCAGCCTGAATCCGGCGCTGTGGTGGTTAGCCGGGACCGCCTCCCAAGTGAGCAGTGATCGTCATCCTGCACGCAAAGACAACCCGTTGCTGGCCTGGCAAGCGTTGTTTTCCAACCAGATGCAAGACGCCCTGAATGCTTATCGCGATGTGCGTGACGCCACTCAGGAGCTGTGTTTTTACGGTATTTACGGCGCACTGAGTGCCCTCACCAGCAACAAGCCTGTGCGAAATCTCCAGGCACATGCCGACCAGCTGGACCAGGCCCTGATCGAACGCCTGCAGGATGCGCTGCCTCATGGCGGCCCCCTGGAAGCATTGGTGCGGATTCTGTTTTTGCTGGGCCGCGACAGCGACAAGGCGGGCAAGGAAAGCATCGAGAGGCTGATCCAGCAGGTGCACCTGCTGGTCCAGGACTACAGCAATGAGCCCACGGCCCTGCGCGAAGCCATCCGATTGCAGAACCTGCTGGTTTTCGCCCACCCGCAAGAAAGCTTGCGCAGCTTGCCCTTGTTGCTACCTGAGGCAAAGGAACGCCAACAGGTCCTGACAGCCGTTGGGCAATTGATGCCTGAACTGCTAGCGACCGTTGGAGCTGAAGGCGAATTCTGGCGTGAACTGCACGCGTTGCTCGAAGTCCCCCTGCCGGGCTTCAGCCTGACCCAACCACCCGGTGAAACAGTTCTCATCCCGCAGGAGACCCCTTCGCAGCCATCTCCGTCGCCGCAGATCACACCGCCGCCCGCTCCTGCCAACGTAGTTAAAGCCCCGAAGCGCAAAGCGAGCAAAGGGACAACAGGCCCCAAGCCACAATGACACTTCACAAGGGATTAGCGGTGAATCCGTTCGGCGAAGCCTGCGACCTTATGATCTCTGGACAGACCGATGAGGTTCATGGATCGGACCCGCGCGACTTTTTCGACCACAGGCGACAACTCGTCGGTTCGATACTGACCGGGGGTCATACCGAACCAACGGATGCATGCCTTATGGAAGCTGCTGTGATCATGGAAGCCGAGCAGGCAAGTCACATGCTTCAAGTTGAAATGAGAATGGCGCAAATAGAAGTCAGCCATCTGCCGGCGCACATCGTTCAGGACGTCCTTGAATTGCGTGCCATCCTTCTCAAGGCCTCGTTGAAGCGTTCGCTTGCTGATATTCAGTGCCGCCGCAATCGATTCCATATCACATTGCCCTTGGCCTTGCCCCTGGCTCAAGCGCTCGGTAATCAGCGCGCGAATCCTGCCAACCATAGAGTAACCGGACAACAGGTCCAATTGAGCCTCGGCAAAACTGTCATGGAGTGTGGCCAACGCCTCGTTGGCCATGCTCAACGGACTCAGAAGCTCCTGGCCATCGAACAAGATGCTGTCATAAGCCGCCCCGAAACTCAGCGGACAGCCAAAAAGCCGCTGATGCTCCGACGTGTCTTCAGGTTCGGGATAAGTGAACTCCACACTCAACGGTTGCGGTGACTTGCCACCTGCCAGCCAATGGCAGAAACCCAGCAGCGAAGCCAAGGCTGCATCCGTGTATTGCCGGGGTTTGACCGAGCCAGGTTGCTGATGATCGAGACTGGCCAATCGGTAATGCTGCTGCTCCTTGACAAGGAAAAGGCTGAATCCGGTACCAATCAACGGGCTGAAACGAACCAGTCGTTCAAGCGCTCTTTTCAGATTCGAACTGGACATCATCGTGTAGCCCACGATCTGAAAACTACTGGGATGGAATTCCCCGTAGGCTTTCAAACCGATATTCAGATCATCCGAAGCCTGAGCAGCCAAGTCCCAAAGACGATAGATAATGCTTCGCTCGCAGAATGCTCCTGGTCTACCCACGAACCCGACATCCAGTCCCGCCTCCTGGCACAGACCGGCAAGATCCAGTCCTTGGGCCAAAAACGTATTCGCCAGCATGCTGGCATAACCCGAACTCATTCTATACATGGCGTCCTCATTGACCAATGGAACCGAACGTCCTGTCCGGAGCCGATACTGACATGCACTGAACATATTTCAACAGTGTTTCAGGAATATTAACTATCCATTGAGTTTTAAGAGTTGATCCAAGTATGGGTACTTCTCATTTTTTTGCCAGCAGGCCAAAACACCCGCGTGGCACCGATGGACAGGAGAACGTCACCTTCAAACACTTCCGCACGGCCCGTCGATATCGAACAATCTTCTCTCCTGCAGCGCAAAAAAATGGAGTAGATGTATGGAATCGCGTAGTCGCATTGCTTTGGTAACGGGTGGTATGGGCGGTATCGGTACGGCAATCAGCCAACGTCTATACAAGGAAGGATTCAAGGTAATCGTAGGCTGCAGCTCCGATTCCAGCCGCAAGAACGACTGGCGCGCCAGCCAACTGGAGGCGGGTTACGAGTTCGAATTCATCTATGGCGACGTCACCGATTGGGAGTCAACCCGCAAGGCTTTCGAGATGGCTCGTGAACAATTCGGCCCGATCGATGTGCTGGTCAACAACGCCGGCATCACCCGCGACGCGTCTTTTCGCAAGCTCACCCCGGAAGACTGGAACAGCGTGATCGGGACCAACCTGACGGGCTTGTTCAACACCACCAAGCAGGTCATTGAAGGCATGTTGTCCAAAGGCTGGGGGCGGATCATCAATATCTCCTCGATCAACGGTCAGCGTGGCCAGTTCGGCCAGACCAACTACTCCGCCGCCAAGGCTGGCATCCATGGTTTCACCATGGCACTGGCCCGGGAAGTCTCCGGCAAGGGCGTGACCGTCAATACCGTATCCCCAGGCTACATCCAGACCTCCATGACCGCGGCAATTCGCCCGGACATTCTCGAAGGCATGATCGCAGCAACTCCGGTTGGTCGCCTTGGCCAACCCGAAGAGATCGCCTCAATCGTGGCCTGGCTGGCATCCGATGAGTCCGCCTACAGCACCGGTGCCGATTTCTCGGTAAACGGCGGCATGAACATGCAGTAACCCTGACCAGGGCATGAATGCCCTGGTTTGCTCGACGAATTTTGTCTTTTCCATGAGGTCACGCATGAACGAAGTCGTAATCGTTGCCGCTACTCGTACCGCCATTGGCAGTTTCCAGGGTGCTTTGTCTGCAATTCCCGCGACCGAACTGGGTGCCGCAGTGATTCGCCGCTTGCTGGAGCAGACGGGTATCGATGCTGCTCAAATTGATGAAGTGATCCTCGGCCAGGTACTCACTGCCGGCGCTGGGCAGAACCCGGCACGCCAGACAGCGATCAAGGCTGGCTTGCCACACACCACCCCTGCCCTGACCTTGAACAAGGTCTGCGGCTCCGGTCTCAAGGCGGTCCATCTTGCCGTCCAGGCAATCCGTTGCGGCGACGCGGAACTGGTAATCGCTGGCGGTCAGGAAAATATGAGTCTGGCCCCCTACGTTCTGCCCAAGGCACGCACCGGCTTGCGTATGGGCCATGCGCAACTGCAAGACAGCATGATCCAGGATGGCCTGTGGGACGCCTTCAACGACTACCACATGGGTATCACCGCTGAGAATCTGGCGCAGAAGTACGAGATCTCTCGTGAAGCACAGGATACCTTCGCTGCCGCCTCGCAACAGAAAGCCGCAGCAGCCATTGAGGGCGGGCGCTTCCAGAGCGAAATCACCCCGATCCTGATTCCTCAGCGCAAGGGCGACCCACTGGTCTTCGACACCGACGAACAGCCGCGTGTCGACAGTACTACCCAAGCCTTGGCGAAACTCAAACCGGCATTCCAGAAAGACGGCAGCGTGACCGCCGGTAACGCTTCGACCCTCAACGATGGTGCTGCCGTACTGTTGCTGGCCAGCGCCGCTAAAGCACAAGCGCTCGGCCTTCCGGTACTGGCACGGATCAAAGCCTATGCCAGCGCCGGTGTAGACCCGTCGATCATGGGCATCGGCCCTGTCCCGGCTACACGCCTGACCCTGCAAAAGGCCGGCTGGAGCGTCGAGGACCTGGACCTGATCGAAGCCAACGAAGCCTTCGCCGCCCAGGCACTGGCGGTTGGCAAAGAGTTGGGTTGGGACACCAGCAAAGTCAACGTCAACGGCGGCGCGATCGCCCTTGGCCATCCGATCGGCGCGTCAGGGGCACGGATTTTGGTGTCGCTGGTGCACGAGCTGATCCGTCGCGACGGCAAGAAGGGACTGGCCACTTTGTGCATCGGTGGCGGACAAGGCGTCGGCCTGGCTATCGAGCGCTAACCCACAGCATCTGAGTAGCCCATGCGCGGACTTGGGATCCTTGTTCCGCGCATCAGACTGGCGTCAGACAACGCTACCGCATGCCTGCCGTCGCTACGCCGGAGTCCGGCAAAGCGCGGTTTTTTTCTGCCCGGCTCATCTGTATGGGCAAGGAACTTTATGGACAACAACGCGCATACATTCAAAACCTATTGGTCAGGCCAGGTTCCGTTCATCGCTTCCTTTGCAGTGCAACAATTACGTCTATGGGTCAGCACTAATCCGTGGTTTTCCGGGCATGAGCACGGCGCCTGGTTCGAGCTGCCTCGCGAAACCCTGGACAGCCTTCAAGCGGACTACCAGGTTCAATGGGGCCAACTCGGCCAAAAACTGCTGACCGGCCAACCCTTCAGCTTCGATGATCGACGCTTCTCCAGCGGCAACTGGAGCGAGCCACTGTTCGGCTCCCTCGCTGCGTTTTACCTGCTCAACGCAAGCTTTCTCCTGAAACTGCTCGACAAGCTGCTGATCGACGAAAAAAAACCGCGCCAACGCCTGCGCTATCTGGTGGAGCAAGCCATTGCCGCCAGTGCGCCAAGCAATTTCCTGGTCAGTAACCCTGACGCGCTCCAGCGTGTGGTTGAGACTCAAGGTGCCAGCCTGCTCACAGGTATGCAGCATCTGGTCAGCGACATGAACGAAGGCAAAATGCGCCAGTGTGATAGCGACGCCTTCAAGGTTGGCGTCGATCTGGCCAACACCCCCGGCGAAATCGTCTTTGAGAATCACCTATTCCAGCTAATTCAGTACTACCCGCAAAGCGAAACCCAGTACCGACACCCGGTATTCGTCGTACCTCCGTCGATCAACAAGTACTACATCCTTGATCTGCGCCCGGACAACTCGATGGTCCGCCACCTGCTGGAACAGGGACATCCCGTATTCCTGATGTCCTGGCGCAACTTTGACGAGGAACACGCTGGCACCACCTGGGATGACCTGATTGAGCACGGGGTAATCGACGCCCTGCAGGTGACCCGCAATATCAGTGGCGAGCAGCGACTCAATTGCGTGGGCTTCTGCATCGGCGGCACCCTGCTGAGCACGGCGCTGGCAGTACTTGCTGCACGCGGCGACAGGGAGATCGCCAGCGTGAGCCTGTTCACCACGTTCCTTGACTACCTGGATACCGGCCCCATCGACATATTCGTCGACGAAGAACTGGTGGCCTATCGAGAACGCACCATCGGCGGCATGAAGGGTCCCATCGGTCTGTTTCGTGGTGAGGACATGGGCAATACCTTTTCCCTACTGCGCCCCAACGAACTGTGGTGGAACTACAACGTCGACAAATACCTCAAGGGGCAGAAGCCGATCCCGCTTGATCTGCTGTTCTGGAACAACGACAGCACCAACCTTCCGGGGCCGATGTACTGCTGGTATCTGCGCCACACCTATCTGCAGAACGATTTGAAATCTGGCGAGCTGGAGTGCTGTGGGGTCAAGCTTGATTTGCGTGCAATTGACGCTCCCGCTTACATCCTCGCCACCCATGACGATCACATCGTGCCCTGGAAAAGCGCCTACGCCAGCACCAACCTGCTCTCCGGGGCCAAGCGTTTTGTATTAGGAGCTTCAGGGCATATCGCAGGCGTCATCAATCCACCGGCCAAGCAGAAGCGCCATTACTGGACCAATAATCGGGTCACGAAAAACCCGGAGACCTGGTTCAAGAATGCTGAGCAGCAACCCGGTAGCTGGTGGAATGATTGGTTCAACTGGCTGGCGGGACACTCCGGCGAGCGCCAACCAGCGGTTGCGCACATAGGGAATGACAAATTCCCGCCTCTGGAGCCGGCGCCAGGCAGTTATGTAAAGCAATGAAAAACTGCTATGGGCCAGAGCGCAACAATTTCCAGTACGTGACGCTCATCGTCCTGGATGACGGCAGCGTCGAGATATTGTGGGTTGTGCCGAAGCAGGATTGATCGGATACGGGCAACGAGTCGTACCGCCTGCAACCCAGCAGCTTGATTGCACAGACGAAAATCAAATCACGCAAACGTAAGCGCAAGGACGAGGTTGGTACGGAGGAAGACGAGCCATTTTGACAGTTGTTGTGGAAATGCCTTGCTGCATGACTGCATGCAGCAGGTCTTTCGCGGCCCATGTGATCGGCACGCTACTAAGTTTATTCGAATTTGCTGCTGCGAAATCAGCAATCAGCCTTGGCTCAAATTTCAATCGGCAGAGTGTGTGAGTTTTCAATCAGCGCCAACAATTTCACCGAATCTGGAGTCATTTCCAGAGTTTCCCTAATGAATTACTACCGTCCATTCAACTTTCACAATCGCGGGTTAATTTCTGTGAATGAAATACTGTTTAAACATACTTATTACTACTTGTGACCCGTCCCCCTACTAATAATTAGCCGACCGGCAAGCCCAACCGACGGCACATCATTTGTTTGGGTACAAGGAGAGACGACCCATGAGCACTCCGTTGCGCATCAACGAAGCACTTTTGATTGCCGGCCACGCATTCGAACCTTTTCAATGCGTCGCCTGGGCTCCGCAAGACGGTAATGGCGAACTGAGCCTGACCGTCATGGACCGGGCCAACACTCATATTTGTCGCAAACAGGTTCCAACCAGTGCCTATTCCGACCCGGCGCAGCTGGAAAGCCTGCTGGAAGAGGTGCGCGCCGAGTTGAGCCAGGAGGGCTACAAGCTACAATCCTGGACAATGCCAGAGTAAGCATTCTCGCGGATCGCTACCGGTGATCCGCCTGATACTCCACTCTCAAGATCATCGAAGGCAGCCTCATGCACCTGGTGTTGGAATCAACCAGTCGTGCAGAGGGCTATGCCTTGGGCTTTCGCGATGCGGGGATCATCACTGAATTACAGTGCGTCGAATGATGGACACCGCTTAGAAACTGTTGAAAATCAGCCTTTGGCCGCAAAGCACTGAGCCGTCCAGGGTATAGGCCAAAGTATGGGCTGAATTTTTTCAGAACCGCAGAAACGAAAAAGCCCCGAATAATCGGGGCTCTAACGTTTAAATGTGGCGGTGAAGGAGAGATTCGAACTCTCGATACAGTTTCCTGTATACACACTTTCCAGGCGTGCTCCTTAAGCCACTCGGACACTTCACCGTATCTCTTCAAACAAGTTCTGTCTGTCGAGGCGCGCTAATGTAGTCGAAAGCATTTCCGATGGCAAACATTTTTTTCAGAATTTTCATGCGGTTAACGCGGTTCAGCGTTTGCGGTCGCTCCGGGCCATGGCAAACCGGCCAATCTCCGGCTTCGTGCCCGCCTCTATATAGAGGGGAATGCGCGGCAGGCACGGCGGGCTACACGTGGCGGGCGGGTAAAGGGTGACTGGCGGGTCAGTCACGGCGCTTTACCTGGCCTGCGGCGGTGGGTAACGTCTGCCCAACTTTATTGAAAGGAATAGCGTCATGAGTGAGTTGATTTCCTACCATCTCGAAGACGGTATCGCGACCCTGACCTTGAGCAATGGCAAGGTCAATGCCATCTCCCCGGATGTAATTGCCGCGTTCAACGCTGCGCTGGATCAGGCCGTGACTGATCGTGCGGTGGTGATCATTACCGGCCAGCCGGGCATTCTCTCTGGTGGTTATGACCTGAAGGTGATGACGGCCGGCCCTAGAGAAGCCGTGGCACTGGTGACCTCCGGTTCGACCCTGGCCCGCCGCCTGCTGTCGCACCCCTTCCCGGTGATCGTCGCGTGCCCGGGACACGCGGTGGCCAAGGGCGCGTTCCTGCTGTTGTCGGCCGACTATCGCATCGGCGTAGACGGTGCGTTCAGCATTGGCCTGAACGAAGTGCAGATCGGCATGACCATGCACCACGCGGGTATCGAGATTGCCCGTGACCGCTTGAACAAAGTGGCGTTGCAGCGTTCGGTGGTCAACGGCGAGATGTTCAATCCACAAGGCGCCGTGGCGGCCGGTTTCCTTGATGTCGTGGTCTCGCCTGAAGAACTGCAAGGCGCGGCACTGGCGGCGGCTCGTCAGTTGAAGAAGATCAACATGACCGCGCACAAGAACACCAAACTGAAAGTACGCAAAGCGCTGCTGGAGGCCCTGGACAACGCGATCATCCAGGATCAGGAACATTTGGGCTAAGCCCGGATCTGCTGCAACGAAAAGCCCGACCGTCGTGTCGGGCTTTTTCATACATGTCTGTGTTAAACGTCTGTAATCGCTCTAGACCGCATCTGACCCATTAGTCGGAAACATCAGCTCAAACATCAGCCATCTCCCACCTCCCTGGCAGCAATTGCCGAAAACAGTGTACATCCGTACACTGCGCCACCTTTTGTCCCGGTGGGGCCTGTAAATGCTGTTTGTGTTCCGTATGTCATTGATGGGCCTGCACTTTATCGTGGCGGGTGTGCTGGGGGTGATTCTCGGCCTGTGCCGGCCATTCAATCCGGACAACAGCCGCCTGTGCGCACGCCTGTACGCATGGCCGGCCATGTGCATTTTGCGTTTGCGAGTGAAGGCCGAAGTCGGGCCGTTGATGGATAAACCCGACAGCTGCGTGATCATCGCCAATCACCAGTCCAACTATGACCTGTTTGTGTTTGGCAACGTGGTGCCCCGTCGTACCGTGTGCATCGGCAAAAAGAGCCTGAAGTGGGTACCGCTGTTCGGGCAGTTGTTCTGGCTGGCCGGCAATGTGCTGATCGACCGTGGCAATGCGCAAAAGGCGCGAAAGTCGATGTTGACCACCACCCACACCCTGCAAAACAAAGACACCTCGATCTGGGTTTTTCCGGAAGGTACACGCAACCTGGGCGAGGACTTGCTGCCCTTCAAGAAAGGCGCCTTTCAGATGGCCATTGCCGCCGGGGTGCCTATCGTGCCGGTGTGTGTCAGCAGTTACGTCAAACACATGCGATTGAACCGCTGGCGCAGTGGGAAAATTCTGATTCGTTCGTTGCCGGCGATTCCCACCGCCGGATTGAGCCTGGACGACTTGCCCATGTTGATCGCCCAGTGCCGCGAGCAGATGCGTGAATGCATCGAATCAATGGACCGGCAACTGCAAGCCGCCTGAAAAACTAAACCCGCCTGGTGCGGGTTTTCTTTTGCCTGCGCGTCTTTGCCCAGAACTCGGCAGATTTAACTGACTCTCAAACACTGCGAGGCTAAGCTGATCCACACTGCCATTGCATTTGTTGCCAATTGAAAGCTGCCAAAAGAAGTGAACCACCATCATGGGTAGAGTTGTTGCTGCTGCGGTTTATAGCGCTGGTAAGAGAGTCACCAATATCACCCTCGACGAAGGCGCTGCCTGGGCTGCCAAGCCCGGGCACTTTGTCTGGATCGGCCTTGAGGAGCCGAACGCCGAGGAACTCTACAACCTGCAACGCCAGTTCAACCTGCACGAACTGGCGATTGAAGACGCCCTGGAAAAGCACAGCCGACCAAAGCTGGAAACCTTCGGCGATGCGCTGTTCATCGTGACGTATTCGCCCATCCGGGATGAAGGCAAACTCAAGTTCATCGAGACGCATATCTTTGCCGGCAATGGCTACATCATTACTGCGCGCAACGGTCATTCCGCGTCCTACGCCCTTGTCCGACAACGCTGTGAGGCGCGTCCGCTATTGCTTGAGCACGGGGAAGATTTCGTACTCTATGCCATCCTCGATTTCGTGATCGAAAACTACCAGCCGATGGGCGAAGCCATTCACGCGGAAATCGATGAGCTGGAGGGCAATGTGTTATGTGGCTCGTTGAATGACTACGACATCCAGAAACTGCATGGCCTGCGTCGTGATGTTTTGCGCTTGCGTCGTTACGTGGCCCCAATGATCGAGATAGGAGAGGAATTGCAGAGGCTGAGCTTCCCGTTCATCGACAAGAACATGCGCCCGTACTTTCGCGATGTGCAGATTCATGTAACGCGGCAGATGGAAGACCTGACGACGCTGGCGGATATTGCCAGCCAGACGATTGAGGTCGGGGTACTGTTGGAGGCCTCACGCCAGAGCGTGGTGCAACGCAAGTTTGCGGCCTGGGCGGCGATCCTGGCCTTCCCGACGGCAGTGGCGGGAATTTACGGGATGAACTTCCAGAACATGCCGGAGTTGAGCTGGCACTACGGGTATTTCGGAGTGCTGGGGTTTATTACGGTGGGATGTGTGGGGTTGTGGGCGAGTTTCAAGAAGTCCGGTTGGCTGTAGGACGTGTACCCACAGTGAAAACCGGTTGCCCCATTCGCGAGCAAGCCCGCTCCCACATGTTGATTGCATTTCAATGTGGGAGCGGCGGTGCGGCGATCCGACTTGCTCGCGAAGCTTCTAGCTTTTAAACCGCTTTGGCTGCTGGCTTGTGCGCCACAAACCGCATCATCCACTCGGCCACCGTAGTGCCGTGGTGTTCCTGTTCCAGGCTCGCGATACCTTTGGAGTAGACCTGCTCACCCAGTGCCTGCTGGCGAATCTCAAGCAGAGCACGGGAGTAGTCGTGGATGAATTCCGGATGCCCCTGGAAGCACAGCACCTGATCGTTGATGTGGTAGGCGGCATAGGGGCAGAAATCGCTGGAAGCGATGACCGTGGCGTTCTCCGGCAGCGACGTGACCTGATCCTGGTGACTGATCAGCAACGTCAGTTCTTCGCGCACCGGGTTCATCCAGGGCGCCTTGGCGGCCAATTTGTAGTTGTGGGTGCCGACGCCCCAGCCCTGGGTCGCACGCTCGCTCTTGCCACCGAGCAGCAGTGCCAGCAACTGATGGCCGAAGCAAACGCCCAGCAACTTGTCGCCGCGCTCGTAGCGGGTCAGCAGATAGGTCTTGAGGGTTTCGATCCACGGGTCGGTGCCGAAGGAATCGGCCTTGCTGCCCGTCACCAGGTAGGCGTCGAACGTCAGGTTGTCGCTTGGGTATTCACCCTGCACCACGTTGTAGACGGTGAACTCGGCGGCAATCGGTTGCTGCGAAAACAGGTGTTTGAACATCTGCCCGTAGCCCTGATATTGGTCAACCAATTCCGGACGCAGGTGGTCGGTTTCCAGAATGCAGATGCGTAACGACATAAAAAATACCTGACACGTGATGGGAATAATGCACACCCCAGAGCCTGCCTTGAAACGCTGTGACAAGGCAAGCCCCGAAATGCATCATCTCTCCCTTAGAACGCCTCCCCTTTGGCTGCTTTTTCCAGCAGCAAGGCGGGTGGCGCGAACCGCTCGCCATACTGCTTGGCCAGATACTGGGCGCGGGCCACAAAGTCCTGCACGCCGTACTGGTTGATGAACTGCAGTGCACCGCCGGTCCAGGCGGCGAAACCGATGCCGAAGATCGAGCCAACGTTGGCATCCGCCGTCGAGGTCAACACGCCCTCCTCCACACAGCGCACGGTTTCGATGGCTTGCACGAACAGCAGGCGATCACGCACGTCCTTCGGCGAGATCTGCCCGTCGGCTTTCTCGAAGCGGGTTTTCAACTCAGGCCACAGGTGTTTCTGGCCCCCCGCCGGATACTCGTAGAAACCTCCACCGGCAGCCTTGCCCGGACGCTTGAACTCATTGAGCAGCAAGTCAATCACGGTAAATGCCGGGTGTTCTGTCAGCGGTTTGCCTTCTGCTTGCAGGTCCTTGGCGGTTTGCAGACGGATATGGTTCATCAGGCTGAGGGACACTTCGTCAGAGATCGCCAGCGGTCCTACCGGCATGCCGGCCTTGCGCGCTTCAGTCTCGATCATCGCCGCGCTCACGCCTTCGCCCAGCATGGCGATGCCTTCGTTGGTGAAGGTGCCGAACACCCGCGACGTGAAGAAACCGCGGCTGTCGTTGACCACAATCGGGGTTTTCCTGATTTGCAGGACGTAATCGAAGCCGCGGGCCAGGGTTTCGTCGCTTGTGTTGGCGCCCTTGATGATTTCCACCAGCGGCATTTTTTCCACGGGGCTGAAAAAATGCAGGCCGATGAACTTGCTCTGATCGGGCACGGCGCACGCCAGGCCGCTGATTGGCAAGGTCGAGGTGTTGGAGGCGATCACCGCGTCCGTGCCGACAACCTTCTGCGCCGCCAATGAGACTTTGGCCTTCAAATCCCGATCCTCGAACACGGCCTCGATGATCAGGTCGCAACCGGCCAGGTCGGCATCGCTTTCGCTGGTTTGAATGCGTGACAGAACGGTGTCGCGTTGCTCGATGCTCATTTGTCCGCGAGCGACTTTCTTGTCCAGCAGCGCTGCCGAATGCGCCTTGCCCTTCTCCGCTGCCGCAAGGCTGATGTCCTTGAGCACCACCTCGATACCCGCCGACGCGCTGACAAACGCGATACCGGCGCCCATCATCCCGGCGCCGAGCACGCCGACCTTGCGGGTGACATAAGGCGAAAAACCTTGAGGCCGCGAGCCGCCGGCATTGATTTCGTTGAGCTGGAACCAGAACGTGCCGATCAGGTTTTTCGAGACCTGGCCGGTGGTCAGTTCAGTGAAGTAGCGGGTTTCGATCAGGTGCGCCGTATCGAAATCCACTTGGGCGCCTTCGACCGCCGCGCAGAGGATTTTCTCCGGCGCGGGCATCGTGCCCTGGGTTTTGCTGCGCAGGATCGACGGTGCAATCGCCAGCATCTGCGCAACTTTCGGGTTAGACGGTGTGCCGCCCGGTATCTGGTAGCCCTTCACGTCCCAGCGCTGCACCGCCGCCGGATTGGCCAGAATCCACGCCCGCGCCTTGGCCAACAGGTCTTCGTGATCGCTCGCCAGCGCGTCGATCAATCCTGCCTGCAACGCCTGTTGTGGCCGCACCTTCTTGCCTTCAAGCAAATAAGGCAGGGCTTTTTCCAGGCCGAGCATGCGCACCATGCGCACCACGCCTCCGCCGCCCGGCAGCAGGCCGAGGGTGACTTCCGGCAGGCCGAGTTGCACCGACGGGTTGTCCAGCGCCACACGGTGATGGCAGGCCAGGCAGATTTCCCAGCCGCCGCCCAATGCAGCGCCATTGATCGCCGCGACCACTGGCTTACCGAGGGTTTCCAGGGTGCGCAACTGGCCCTTGAGGCTCAGCACCATGTCGTAGAAGGCCTTGGCCTGGGGTTTGTCGACCTTGATCAGTTCATTGAGGTCGCCGCCCGCGAAGAAAGTCTTCTTGGCCGAGGTGATGATCACACCGGCGATGCTGTCCTTGTCGGCCACCAGGCGCGCAACGCAGTCAGCCATGGCTTCGCGGTACACCGCGTTCATGGTGTTGGCGCTCTGGCCGGGCATGTCGATGGTCAGGACGACGATCTGGTCCTGGCCTTTTTCGTAACGAATGGCTTCGTTCATAACGGGGTTCCTTGAAGTCCGGGCTCAGAGGCGTTCGATGATGGTGGCAATGCCCATGCCGCCGCCGACACACAGGGTCGCGAGGCCATAACGCAGGCGTCGGGCCTCCAGTTCATCGAGCAGCGTGCCGAGAATGGCGCAACCGGTGGCGCCCAGCGGGTGGCCCATGGCGATTGAGCCGCCGTTGACATTGACCTTGTCCGGATCGACGGCCATGTCCTTGATGAATTTCAACACCACCGACGCGAACGCCTCGTTGACCTCGAACAGATCGATGTCTTCGACCCGCAGCCCGGCCTTGGCCAGCGCCTTGCGGGTCGCCGGCGCGGGGCCGGTGAGCATGATGGTCGGATCGGTGCTGGTGACTGCCGTGGCGACAATCCGCGCCCGTGGTTGCAAGCCCAGTGCCCGGCCCTTGGCTTCGGAGCCGATGAGCATCAGCGCCGCGCCATCGACTATCCCGGAACTGTTGCCGGGGGTGTGCACATGGTTGATCCGCTCGACATGGCTGTAGACCCGCAGCGCGGTGGCATCGAAGCCCATCTGCCCCATCATCTCAAAACTCGGCTTGAGCTTGCCCAGGCCTTCCAGGGTCGAATCGGCACGGATGAACTCATCGTGATTGAGCAGGATGATGCCGTTCTGGTCCTGCACCGGCACCAGCGACTTGTTGAACGAACCGTCGGCTCGCGCCCTCGCAGCCTTTTGCTGGGAGTGCAGCGCATAGGCATCGACGTCCTGACGGCTGAAGCCTTCAAGGGTGGCGATCAGGTCGGCACCCACACCCTGTGGCGTGAATTGACTGTGCAGGTTGGTCGCCGGGTCCAGCGCCCAGGCCCCGCCATCGCTGCCCATCGGCACCCGGGACATCGACTCGACACCACCGACTACCACCAGGTCTTCGAAACCGGAACGCACTTTCATCGCGCCGAGGTTCACGGCCTCCAGCCCCGAAGCACAGAACCGGTTGATCTGTACTCCCGCCACGCTGACATCCCAATCGGCCACCTGAGCGGCGGTCTTGGCGATGTCGGAACCTTGATCGCCAATCGGTGTCACGCAGCCGAGCACCACATCATCGACCTGGCTGGTGTCCAGCGCCGTGCGCTGTTGCAGCGCGGTGAGCAAACCGGCAACCAGGTTCACCGGTTTGACGCTGTGCAAGGCGCCATCGGCCTTGCCTTTGCCACGGGGCGTGCGTAACGCGTCGAAAATCAATGCTTGGGTCATGACATCCTCGAACCGCAGTGCAGGTGGGTAAATACCGAGTGCCCACTCTTGGCCCGAGCCGCGTTTGATTCAATGACCGCAGCGCTCACAGACGTTGACGCTCACGCTCAGACGGACGGTAGTCAGCTACCGTTCAGGACACCAAGCTGTCTAGCCAACGGGCGCCAAAGAAGCTGGCAATAGGCCTCATGCCTTTTTTAAAGCAAATCGTAAGATCTCCATACGAAATGGATCTAAGCCAAGCTTAACGCGGGCTCTAAGGTGAACTTGTACGAAGTTGTCGTCGGGTTTTGCCGAGGCACTCGTCACTACAGGAAGTGCAACGCGCTGCCATCATGGAGCTATGCGGGCAGGCATCAGGAAATAACAAAAAAGGCGGTCAAGCCATGTTCAAACAATCGAAAGTACGTCAAGCCGGGCTCATCCTTTTCGCCACCACGCTGTTGTTGATATTGCCGAACCTGACCAAGGTCATCGGCTAGTCGCGTCTAAAAGATACGGCGTCACAGTTTTTGAATTGCCACTCTCAAAATGTGACTGGCCCGCTACCCGGGCCAGCGTGGCTGTGCCAATCTTTGCGGCACTTGCACGACATGGACGGCGATCACTTGAAAATGCTCATTCTGCTCGGGGCCATGCTGTTCGGCTCGCCCCTGTATGCCGCACAGCTGAACCTGGAGCTGGGCGCGAACAATCGCACCTGGCAGACCGAGCAATTGCTCAAGCATCCTCAGGTTCAAACCATCGACATCAGCAACGACGTTTCCTACAAGCGGGACATGAGTTACCGCGCCGTGCCGCTGTCCGCGCTGCTGACCGGCATCAAGCCTGAGGACCACCTGCAAGCCGTGGCCCTGGATGGTTTTGCCGCCGAAATGACCGCGGCGCCGTTGCTCAATACCCAAGGGGCACAGGCGTGGCTGGCGATTGAAGATCCGGCCAAACCCTGGCCACCGCTATCGGAAGGCAAGCCAGGCGCCGGGCCGTTCTATCTGGTCTGGAGCAATCCGCAGGCCGGCAATATCAGCCCCGAACAATGGCCGTTCCAGGTGGCGAGCATCAAACGCCTGGCGCCCGTAGCCGATCGCTTCCCTGCCCTGCTGCCCGATCCGGCGTTGAAGGCTGATGATCCGGTGAACAAGGGTTTGGCGTTGTTCCAGAAGAATTGCCTGGCCTGCCACCGACTCAATGGCGCCGGGGACGCGCAGTTCGGGCCGGACCTGAATATTCCGTACAACCCGACCGAGTACTTCGGCGCGGACTTCCTCAAGCGTTACATTCGCGATCCACAGAGTTTGCGTCAGTGGCCGCAGGCGAAGATGCCAGGGTTCTCGGCCGAGGTGTTGCCGGATGGGGACCTGCAGATGCTGGTGGGGTATTTGCAGCATATGGTTGGGCGCAAGGTGAAGCCCTAAGTCTTGCGCTGCATGGACCGGCCTCTTCGCGAGCAAGCCCGCTCCCACATTGGAATTGCTGTGCACCGCGAATTGTGCGCATGCCGCAGATCAAATGTGGGAGCGGGCTTGCTCGCGAAGCGGTATCCCCGATTTTACTGCTGTTGCACCGAAATCACCGGCGCCGGCGTCGGTGAAACCAGCACCTTGGCGTGCATCTGCTCACACCCGCCACCCCGGCGCATCCCGCGCACCGGACAGGCATCCAGGTAATCCAGGCCCACCGCCAGTTTCAGATGGCGTTCCGGCCGGGCCAGTTCATTGGTCACGTCGAAGCTGTACCAGGCATCGTCCAGCCAGGCTTCCGCCCAGGCGTGACTGGCCAGATGTTCGCTGTTCTCGCTGTACAGGTAGCCCGACACATAACGCGCTGGAATGCCCAGGCTGCGGGTGCAGGCGAGAAACGCGTGGGTGTGGTCCTGACACACGCCAGAGCGTCCGGCAAAGGCCTGGGCCGCGCTGGTGTCCACTTCCGTGGATCCCGGCGTGTAGGTCATATGCTGGTTGAGGCCATGCATCAGATCGATCAGCGCCGTGCGATCGCGGCGTTGCTTGCATTCCTTCTCGGCGAACGCCCGCAGGGCGGCGTCGGCTTCGGTCAAACGGGTGAAGCGCAGAAACGGCAATGCCGACTGGCTCTCGTGTTCGGCCTCACGCCATTCGTCGATATCGACCTGGCCGCGGGCGCCGATGATGATCGCCTCGTGGGGCTCGTCCATGGTCAGCACATGCAGGATGTTGCCGAACGGATCGAGCTGCGCCCGCACCGGACGCGGCAAGTCGAGCTGCCAACTGAGCACGTGCTGGCGCTCGCTGTCGTGGGGAGTCAGGCGCAGATACTGGATGCTCGCCCGCACCTTGTCTTCGTAGTGATAGGTGGTCTCGTGGCTAATGGAAAGTCTCATGCGGCCTCCAGATAAGAACTGTGAATCGCGTTACCCAACTGGCGCACCAGCGGGATGAACTCGGTGAGCCAGGCGTGCAGGCCTTCTTCGAGAATTTCATGGATGCCGGTGTAGCGCAGGCGTGCGTCCATTTCTGCCGCCAGGCGTTGTGCGGGACGACCATTGGCCCCCGGCAATTGCGCGAGGATCAGGTCGATTTCTTCGGTGCAGGCGCGCAGGGATCGCGGTACATCGGCCCGCAGCAACAGCAATTCGGCGACATGCCGGGCGCCGGGGGCGTCGCGGTAGATTTCCGTGTAGGCCTCGAACGACGACAACGCCCGCAACAATGCGCTCCATTGGTAATACGCGTGAGCGGTGCCATCGCTGACCGCTTCGGCCTGATCGCCGGCCATTTCGTAGCGGGCATCGAGCAGGCGCAAGGTGTTGTCCGCCCGTTCGATAAAGGTCCCCAGACGAATGAAGCGAAACGCATCGTTACGCATGATGGTGCCGTAGGACGCGCCCCGGAACAGATGGGAACGTTCCTTGATCCACTCGCAGAAACGGCTCATGCCGTAGCGACTGAGGCCCTGTTCGGCGATGCCGCGAATTTCCAGCCAGGTGGCGTTGATGTTTTCCCACATGTCGGCGGTGATGCGCCCACGCACCGCATGGGCGCTGGCCCGTGCGGCACCGAGGCAGCTGTAGATGCTCGCCGGGTTGGCCGCATCCAGGGCGAAGAAATGCAGCAGCCGTTCGGCATGCAGTTCGCCATGGCGCTCCAGGTAATCGTCCAGGGTGCCGGTGATCAACAGCGGCATGGCCAGTTCGTGCAAACCGTCGCCGCGACCGTCTTGCGGCATCAGCGACAGCGAATAGCTGATGTCGAGCATCCGTGCGAGGTTTTCCGCCCGCTCCAGGTAACGCGACATCCAATACAAATCCGAGGCAGTTCTACTTAACATGACAGGCTTCCTTTAATCCTCGACCACCCAGGTGTCCTTGGTTCCGCCGCCCTGGGAGGAATTGACCACCAGGGAGCCTTCGCGCAGGGCGACGCGGGTCAAGCCGCCGGGCACGACCCGGGTTTCACGACCCGACAGAACAAACGGCCGCAAGTCGATGTGGCGTGGCGCAATGCCGTTTTCGACAAAGGTCGGACAGGTCGACAGCGACAACGTCGGTTGCGCGATATACGCATGGGGCTTGGCGATGATCCGCGCGCGGAACGCTTCGATTTCCGCCGCCGTCGCTGCCGGCCCCACCAGCATTCCGTACCCGCCGGAGCCTTGGGTTTCCTTGACCACCAGTTCTGGAAGATTGGCCAGCACGTGGGAAAGCTCAGACGGGTTACGGCATTGCCAGGTCGGCACGTTCTTCAGGATCGGCTCTTCATCGAGATAGAAACGGATCATGTCGGTAACGAACGGATACACCGATTTGTCGTCCGCCACCCCCGTGCCGATGGCATTGGCCAGCACCACGTTGCCGGAACGGTAGGACGACAGCAGCCCCGGCACACCGAGCATCGATTCCGGGTTGAAGGCCAGGGGATCGAGGAAGGCGTCGTCTAGGCGACGATAAATCACGTCGACCGCTTTCGGCCCGTCGGTGGTGCGCATGTAGACCTTGTCGTCACGCACGAACAGGTCCGCGCCCTCCACCAGCTCCACGCCCATTTCCCGCGCCAGGAACGCGTGTTCAAAGAACGCGCTGTTGAAGCGCCCCGGCGTCAGCACCACCACGCTCGGGTTATCGATCGGGCTTGAGCTTTTCAGGGTGTCGAGCAGCAGGTTCGGGTAGTGGTCGATGGGGGCAATGCGTTGTGCCGCGAACAACTCGGGGAACAGGCGCATCATCATCTTGCGGTCTTCGAGCATGTAGCTGACGCCGCTCGGTGTACGCAGGTTGTCTTCGAGCACGTAGTAGGTGCCGTCGCCGTCGCGCACCAGGTCGACGCCGGAGATGTGCGAATAGATATCGCGGTGCAGATCCAGGCCCTGCATCGCCAACTGGTACTGCTCGTTGGCCAGCACCTGCTCGGCCGGAATGATGCCGGCCCTGATGATGCGCTGCTCGTGGTAAAGGTCGGCGAGGAACATGTTCAACGCCTTGACCCGCTGGATGCAGCCGCGCTCGACTATCCGCCATTCGCTGGCGGGGATACTGCGGGGGATGGTGTCGAAGGGAATCAGGCGCTCTGTCCCTTGCTCATCACCGTAGAGCGTGAAAGTAATCCCGGCGCGATGAAACAACAGATCGGCCTCGCGTCGCCGTTGTGCCAGAAGCTCGTCAGGCGTCTCGGCCAGCCAACGGGCAAACTCCCGATAATGCGGGCGGACCTGGCCGCCGGCATCGTACATCTCATCAAAATAGGTGCGGATCATGCCGTACTCCTTGTCACTCGGACGTCCAGACCTTCGCAAGGCCCGTGCCATCGGCATAAACGCTTAGATTTCAATCGGTTGGATAATCAAGACGCACACACCGCACCAATCCTGTGCGACAAATGCCCCAACCTGATTGCCCCCGCTTCATTGCAAGGCGCTGTGATCGCCTATCACCAGCATAGTCAGAGTTGATTTCACTGCCTGGCAATGGCTGCGGATAATCCATGCATTCGCTGAAAAGCTCACCGAACTTCCCTTTTAGCCGTCTGCCCAGGCGGCTTTTTTTTACCGAAGTTCAATGACCGAAAATGAAAACGGCCAACCCGAAGGTCAGCCGTCATTGCTGGTTGTCACTGTTCATAAGGTTATGCGAGTCGCCCTCGTACCTCCTGTTTCACACCCCAGCCTTCGATGATGCCGCCCAACGGCTCGACCACTGCTTCGAAACCTTGTTCGAAATCGCCGATGTCGTCGTAGGTGGCATACATGACCTTGCACAACTCCAGCGCCCAGGCGCCATCGTCGCGCACACTGACTTGCGCATTCAGGGATTCACCACGGTGGAAATGACCTGCCGCCCTGCGTGCCCGCTCCTCGTCCGGGAAAATGGCGTAGAACTCGATGGGATGAAACCGTGAAAAGTCAAAACCGCCTTCTTTCATGCGGCGCAGAACGCTGCTGCTGATGTCTTCTTGATAGGCTGTGCTCATGAAACGTCCTCCTCAAAACGATGGATAGACTTTCCGTACTCCCTCACCCGCAACCGAACAGCGCGAGCGACGGCAACCGATGTGCCGGCGGGAAACAAGCATGGAGCTGACAAGACCAGACCTTAGCGATCCGTTCGCTGATCTCGCTTGCAGAGTAGCCTCAAGATAGAGCCTCTGCCAAGGCCTGGATGTGAATGCGAGAGGTGTTGCTCAGACTGGAGTAATGCCGAGGATTTGAATGCTGTTCTGGGACTTGAGCTCTTTGACGCACGCATCGGCGGTCCGCCCTTCCAGATCGTTCAGATCCAGTTCGGCGGCAACAGGAAGAAGCCGGGCCTTGATGAGCTTGGCGGCACGCTCGTAGTCCGGGCGCTCGGTGCACTCAAAGACTTCGTCGATGGTTTCGCCATGATCATCCACGAAAGTGACTTTCCACTTTTGCATTGGTGCCTCCTCGATAAAACCCGGGGATGGGCTTACCTCTATCTCGACCTTGTTAGCTGGCTAATTGTTCCGCCTTGTTCCGCTGCAATTCAATGTGGGGGCGGCGGTGCGGCGATCCGACTTGCTCGCGAAGAGGGTGTGTCAGTTGACAGAATTGCTGACTGATACACCGCTTTCGCGAGCAAGCTCGCTCCCACAGTTTTTGTGTTTCAACCCATTAGTCGTTGCTTGGCTTGTTCACCGCCTGCAATACGTACTGAGGCAAGGCGAAGGCGCCGATGTGGATTTCAGGATTGTAGTAGCGGGTGACGATGCCGCTGCCCGTGAAGCGCTGTTGCAGGGTTTCGCGGGACAACTTGCGATAAGCGGTATTGGTGGCGCCCCAGGCGAAGGTCATCGAACCGCCGATGTAGGTCGGCACGGCGGCCTGGTAGAAGTGCCAGTCCGGGAACAGGCTGCGCAGGCGACCGGCGGTGGTCTTCACTTCTTCGATCTGCATGAACGGCGTGCCGTTCTGGGTCACCAGGATGCCGCCTTCGTTCAGGCAGCGGTGGCAGGCCTGGTAGAAGTTTTCCGAGAACAGCACTTCGCCCGGCCCGATCGGGTCGGTGGAATCGGAAATGATCACGTCGAATTTTTCAGTGGTGGTGGCGACGAAACGCATGCCGTCGTCGATCACCAGGCTCAGGCGTGGATCATCGAACGCGCCCTTGGAGTGGTTCGGCAGGAATTCCTTGCACATGTCGACCACGGTGCCGTCGATCTCGACCATGGTGATGTGCTCGACACTGCGGTGCTTGGCCACTTCACGCAACATGCCGCCATCACCGCCGCCGATGATCAGCACGCGTTTGGCAGCACCGTGCGCCAGGATCGGCACGTGGGTGAGCATTTCGTGGTAGATGAATTCGTCGGCTTCGGTGGTCTGGATCACGCCGTCCAGCGCCATTACCCGGCCCATGCGCGGGTTCTCGAAGATCACCAGGTGCTGGTGTTCGGTGCGCACTTCGTGCAGCAGTTTTTCCATGCGAAAACGCTGGCCGTAGCCTTCGTAGAGGGTTTCCAGGTAGTCGCTGGTCGGGGTATTGCTCATGGGAAGTGCTCCGATGAATGCGGGTGGCAACGGACGGTTACCCGCCCATGATGGCCAATCGAGCGTCTCGATTGACCGGGAAAGGCGCGCATTCTACGTCGCGGAACATGACAGGTCGAACCTCACTTGTTCGACTGGCCCCAATCCTGTGGGAGCGGGCTTGCTCGCGAAGCAGGCAACTCGGTCTGTCGGCGAACCGCGTAATCGTTCTTCGCGAGCAAGTCGGATCGCCGCACCGCCGCTCCCACAGGGTCGGTGTTGTCTGGGGGAAAACCGTCAGAACTTGACGTTGCCCCGCGGCCCGGCGATGGCCCAGATGATCAGTCCCAGCACCGGCAACAGCGCGATCAACAATACCCAGAGGATTTTCATCCCGGTCTCGGCGCTACTTTTGAACACGTTGATGATGGCCCAGATGTCCAGGACAAAAATGATCAAGGCAACCAGGCTGTTGAACGTGGAACCCATGGTGACGCTCCCAAAGAGTGATATGCCCCCTCAGGATAGACGGTCGTCGCAAGGGTTCCCTTTTATTGACAGTATTTTGCTATCAGACGTGGATCGCCACTTTCAGGGCTTCCAGGGATGGCGCGGCTGCGATGCCGACTTCTGCGCACAATTCCAGCACCCGTGGCACGTCATTGCCGTAGACCAGGACCACCTGCAGCTCGTCATCGAGCAACTGGCTGAAATTCATCAGCGTGTAGCCACCGTTTTCCTTGTTCATGCTGCTCATCTGCACCTGGATGCGGTTGAGCGCGGTCAGGGCTTCGGTCTTGGCCAGTTGCTTGGGCTTGAGATTGAACTCCACCCCCGGGCCGAACGAGGCGACGATCTGCGCGAACAGGTCCATGTAGGTGTCAGCCTGGAACAGCACCGTTTCCGGCAGGCTGCCGACCACCACCCACTCACCCAGCGGGATCGGGAAGGTTTCGTCGTAGTTGATGTCCGGATTGGCGGTCAGGAAAGCCTCGGGATCGGCGTAGGCCTGGGCCGCTTCGCCCGCGACCTTGAGGATTTCGTCTTCGCCCATGCACCCGGAGCTGATTTTGCTGATGAGTTCGACGAGTGCGGCTTTCATGGGGAGGATCCTGTAGCGAGGTGAATTTTGAGGCCGCGAAGGATAGCGCATTAATGAGTGAAATGCGGACCTGTGGCGATGCAATCCCTCGCCACAAAAGCCCCCTCGCCACAGGGTTCAACGTCAGCCCAGCAGTTTTTCCAGCTGAGCAACCGTATCGGAAGCCCCCATGGTCTTCGCCGCCTCCAGGGCAGTGATGCCATTGGCGTCCTTGGCTTTCGGGTCGGCGCCCTTGCTGATCAGGTAATCGACCACTTCGACGCGGTTGAACATCGCTGCCATCATCAGCGCCGTGCGGCCATCGAAGGACGAGCCTTCAACCTGGGCGCCGCCGTCGACCAAGGCCTTAATCACCGTAAGATCGCCCTTGAAGGCGGCGCCGGCAATCGGGCTCTGGCCGTTGTCGTTGCGGATCTCCGGGTCGGCCTTGTGCTCCAGCAGGACTTTTACCGTGTCCACATGACCGTGATACGCGGCCAGCATCAGCAAGGTATCGCCCTTGTGGTTACGCAGGTTCGGCGGCAAACCCTTGGTCAGCAGCGCGGCCATCATCGCCGCATCGCCCTCCCGTGCCTTGTTGAATACCTGTTCGGTGAATTCGGCGGCTTCTTCGGGGGTCATCTGGCGGCTTTTGTCTGACATTCGGCACTCTCTTTTCTGTCATTCGTAAAAGCCGACAGTTTCCCGAGCGCCCCAGGCACTGTCACTTGTTTTTTCTCATGGGCCGCCATAGCCAGATTCAATAGCGATACTTGCCGCCGTGAATGTCGGACAACAACTGTTCCGTGACCTGCACGTAAGTCTGCGTCCCCGGCAGCCAGGCATAGATCGGATCATCTCCGGTTTTACCCGGGTCGAAGGCCTCGTCCTTGAGTCGGGTCTTCTGATATTTGAACGTCCCGGTGGTTTCCATTTTCACTTTCACCCGCAGGAACAGCGGCACCGCATAGGCCGGCATTTGCTCGCGGGCGAAGGCCAGCAGCTCACTGAAGTCCAGGGTCGCCAGGGATTCGGCCGGGGTAATCGCCGCCATCCCGGCCCGGCCATTGGTGTTGCGGATTTCCACGCCATAGGCCACGGCTTCGGAAATAAGCGGGTGTTGCAGGAGGATGTTTTCGACCTCGGTGGTCGAGACGTTTTCGCCCTTCCAGCGGTAGGTATCGCCCAGGCGGTCGACAAACTGTGCATGCCCAAAGCCGATGTTGCGCAACAGGTCGCCGGTGTTGAAGTAGCGGTCACCCTTTTCGAACACATCCTCAAGCACGACCTTGGCGGTTTTCTGCGGATCGGTGTAGCCGTCCAGTGGTGCCTTGTCGTCGATTTTTGCCAGCAACAAGCCCTGCTCGCCCTTGGCTACCTTGCGCATCAGGCCATTGGCCTGACGAATCGGCGCGCCGCTGTCATGGTCGTACGCGACCAGCTCCCAGGACATCAGGGAAAAACCGATGGTGTTGTCGAAATTGAGAATGTTGGTGAAACCGATATTGCCGTCGCTGGCGGCGTACAGCTCGCAGATGTGATTCACCACAAAGCGGGTCTTGAACTCGTTCCAGGCGCCGGGACGCAAGCCGTTGCCGATCATTTTCTTCACATCGTGCCGGCTGTCGTCGGCGCTGGGCGGTTGATCGACCAGGTAGCGGCACAGTTCGCCGACATAACCGATGGTGGTCGCCCGGTACTTGCGCGCGTCGTTCCAGAACTGACTGGCGCTGAATTTGCGGCGGATGGCGAACCCGCTGGCACCACTGACGGCCGACCCCCAGCACACGCAAAGGCCCGTGGCGTGGTACAGCGGCAGGGTGCAATAGACGACATCGTCGGGGCGCATGTCCAGGGCGATCATGCCGAAGCTCGCCGAGCTGCGCATCCAGCGTCCGTGCTTGAACACGCCAGCCTTGGGCAGCCCCGTGGTGCCCGAGGTGTAGATATAAAAACAGGGATCGTCGAAGAAAACCTGCCGGCTGCTGACCGGGTTGTCGCTGGCGTCGTCGAGACTGGCGGTCATCAGGTTGATGAAACCTTCAGGCGCGATACCCGGTTGGCGAGAGGTGTCCTGATCGGCGACGAACCAGGTTCGGTCAGCCTTGATCGACACCCGATCACGCACCGCCAGGTATGCCGGGACCAACTCCTCACCGACAATGATCGCCACCGGCGCCACCAGATTCACACTGTGCACCAGGGTATCGCGGGTCTGCGAGGTATTGAGCAGCGCACTGATCGCGCCGACCTTGGCCACCGCCAGAATCGTCACCAGCAGTTCCGGGCGGTTCTCGATGAAGACCGCCACCACATCACCCTTGCCGATGCCTTGGCCGATCAGGTGATGGGCGATGCGATTGGCCCATTGGTTGACCTCGGAGTAACTGAGCGTTACGTCGCCTTGCAACAGCGCCGGGCCATCCGGGTTGCGCAACGTGGCTTGCTCGAAACTCCAGCCCAAACCACACGCTTGGGTCGGGTCCTTGACGTTGGCGGCCTTCATGCCTTTCACCACCCGGGGGATGGCCTTGGCGATGGAAGGCAGCTTGCGGAGCATCATGCTCCAGGTAATCGTGTCGTTCGACGTACGGCTCATGATGCTCCCGTTCGATCTTTTTATTGTCGGGCTGCGATGACTGAGCCCGAAAATACGTCAACGGTTCTTGAGCTGTACACGCGGTTTTTGAAATGTTTTGTATCTGCGATCTTGATCCGCGATCTTGATCTGGGATCTTGATCTGCGATTGATACAAGGCCAATCGTGAACCCCCGCACACGCAATGGTTCCATCGAATCGCCGAGCGACCTCGCAAAATGCAGGATGCACGATGACCATTCATGCAGAATGCACGAAAGCAAAAATCATCACAGATACCAACTTGTTGTTTTATAAGGTTATTTATAAGTAACCGAGGCTGGCACAATCACTGCAACCCTCTCCGTATGCTTGCCATTCAAGAGCCAACGGAGCTGAAAGACATGAACCTGATTCAGGAAAAATTTTCGTCCCTGTTCTCCAACTTCGAAGTCACCACCCAGGCCCGTCCTGACGGTGGGATCCTGCTGACCCTGAACGGCGGTGAAGGCAAAGTGTTCAAGCGCTCGATTTCCTACCAGCAATTGCACAATGGCGACCAACTGACGTGGGTGATCAGCGCGATTCGCCGCGACCTCGCCGAACAAGCCAGTGAACTGCCGCAGATTTCCATGCTGCAGAGCCAGCAACGGTTTGCGCTGCCGACTTATCACTCGCTGTAAACAGTTGTGGGAAAAACACTGTGGGAGCGGGCTTGCTCGCGAAAGCGTCGTATCAGTCAACATCAACGTTGAATGACACACCGCTTTCGCGAGCAAGCC
>NZ_JAHBDN010000064.1:0-49730 GCF_019956445.1 Pseudomonas sp. BF-R-19 | reverse complement strand
GGCTTGCTCGCGAAAGCGGAGTGTCAGCCAACAGAGATGTTGAATGATAAGCCGCTTTCGCGAGCAAGCCCGCTCCCACAGGGTTTTGTGTTGGTTTTTAAGCTTTGGCAGCAGCCGCCAGAATCAGCGCCTTCATCTCCGAAACAGCCGACTTGAAGCCAACGAACAGCGCATGGGCCACCAGCGCATGGCCGATGTTCAGCTCGTTGATGCCCTTGATCGCCGCCACCGCTTCAACGTTGTGATAGTGCAGGCCATGGCCGGCATTGACGATCAGCCCCTGGGCCAATCCAAACGCCACGCCATCGGCCACACGCTTGAGTTCTTCGGCAACTTCGGTCGGCGTCTCGGCATCGGCATAACGCCCGGTGTGCAATTCGATGGCCGGTGCACCAACACGACGCGAAGCTTCGATCTGGCGCTCATCGGCATCGATGAACAGCGACACTTCGGAGCCGATCTTCGACAGACGCTCGACCGCGGCCTTGATCCGCGCTTCCTGACCCGCCACGTCCAAGCCACCCTCGGTGGTCAGTTCCTGACGGGTTTCCGGCACCAGGCAAATGTGCGCCGGGCGGATGCGCTCGGCGAACTGCATCATTTCTTCGGTGACGCCCATTTCGAAGTTCATGCGGGTTTGCAGCACGTCCTTGAGCAGCAGAACGTCGCGTTCCTGAATGTGCCGACGGTCTTCGCGCAGGTGCACGGTGATGCCGTCGGCGCCCGCCTCTTCCGCGTCCAGTGCTGCCTTGACCGGGTCCGGGTAACGGGTGCCCCGGGCCTGACGCAGGGTGGCAACGTGGTCGATGTTCACGCCAAGAAGAATGCGGGTGCTGGTGGTCACGGAAAGCGCTCCAGAAGAAGAGAAAGTTCGGTGCACAGCATACGGTGTGATCAGGGCTTGCGAAACAGCTCGCGACTGACAAGTGGACGGCCGCCCAGGTGAACGGCCAACGCCTGGCGCATCAAGCGCTTGGCGGCAGACAGGGCGCCGGGGGCTGACCAGTCGGCTTCGGCCATGGCCAGCAGTTCGGTGCCGTTGAACAGACCCGGTTGCAGCAGGTAGACCCGCTCCAGCCCGGCATCCACTTGCAAACGGTAGAGGCCGTCCGGCGCGATTGGCTGGTCATGAATATCAGTCGTCAAGGAAAACCCGTAGCCGAGGTCATCGAGCAAGCGCCACTCGAAGGAGCGCAGCAACGGCTCCAGCGGCCGACCTTCGGCCAGCGCCAGCAAAGTCGCGGCATAGTGATCGAACACCGAGGGAAGCGGATCTTCAGCGGGCAACAGGCGAATCAACAGTTCATTGAGGTAAAGACCGCTGAACAGCGCCTCGCCGCTGAGCCAGGTGGAAACCCCGGCACTTTCCATGCGCCCGACGTTCTTCAGCTCGCCCTTGCCCCGGAATTCGACTTCCAATGGCACGAATGGCCGCGCCAGCGTCCCGGCCTTGCCCCGCGCACTGCGCAACACCGCCCGCAGCCGACCTTGCGGCGTGAGGAAGTCCACCAGCGCGCTGTTTTCACGGTAGGCGCGGGAGTGCAGGACGTAGGCGGGTTGGGCGGGCGCTTGGGACATGGAAATCGCAGTTCTCAATGAAGGAGCGCAGTTTTACATACAACCTGAAACCAATGTGGGAGCGGGCTTGCTCGCGAAGGCGGCGTAACAGTCAACATCACTGCTGAATGTTACATCCTCTTCGCGAGCAAGCCCGCTCCCACAGGGTTCTACGGTGCAACGCCAATCGGGTTTACAGATCGCCATAACCCAACGAACGCAACGCACGCTCGTCATCGGACCAGCCGCCCTTAACCTTGACCCACAGGTTGAGCATGATCTTGGAGTCGAACAGCAGCTCCATGTCCTTGCGCGCTTCGGTGCCGATACGCTTGATGCGCTCGCCCTTGTCGCCAATGATGATTTTCTTCTGGCCATCGCGCTCGACGAGGATCAAGGCATGGATGTGCAGGGTCTTGCCCTGCTGCTTGAACTCTTCGATTTCAACGGTGATCTGGTACGGCAGCTCGGCGCCCATCTGGCGCATGATTTTCTCGCGCACCAGTTCGGCGGCGAGGAAACGACTACTGCGGTCGGTGATCTGGTCTTCCGGGAAGAAGTGATCGTTTTCCGGCAGGTGATCGGCGATCACGCGCTCCAGTGCATCGAGGTTGTGCCCGTGCTGTGCGGAAATAGGGATGATCTGTGCATTCGGCAACTGCTCCTGCAACCAGCTCAGGTGCGGCATCAGCTCGGCTTTGTCTTCGATGCGATCGGTCTTGTTCAACGCCACGATCAGTGGGCCGGTCACGTACTGGACGCGCTCGAGAACCATCTGGTCTTCTTCGGTCCACTTGGTGCGGTCGACCACGAAGATCACCACGTCGACGTCTTTCAACGCCGCCGAAGCGGTCTTGTTCATGTAGCGGTTCAGGGCCTTCTCGCCACCCTTGTGCATACCGGGGGTGTCGACGTAGATCGCCTGCACATCGCCCTCGGTCTTGATACCGAGCATGTTGTGACGGGTGGTTTGCGGTTTGCGCGAGGTGATCGCCAGCTTCTGACCCAGGATGTGGTTCAGCAGCGTGGACTTGCCCACGTTCGGACGGCCGACGATGGCAACATAGCCACAGCGAGTTGCGTTTGTATCAATCATTGCCATTCTCCACACCCAGGGCAATCAGTGCTGCGGCGGCCGCTACCTGTTCGGCAATACGACGACTCACACCCTGACCTCGGCTTTTTTCATTCAGTAAGATGATTTCGCATTCGACGAAGAACGTCCGGCAATGCGGCTCACCCTGGATATCCACCACTTCGTAACGCGGCAGCTCACAACCACGGGACTGCAGGAACTCTTGCAGGCGGGTCTTTGGATCTTTGTTGGTGTCGACCAGCGTCAGGCCTTCGAACTCGCCAGCGAGCCAGGCGAGCACACGCTCGCGGGCCATTTCCATGCCGGCATCGAGGTAGATCGCGCCGATCAGCGCTTCGAGGGCATCGGCCAGAATCGACTCGCGACGGAAACCGCCGCTTTTCAGCTCGCCCGAGCCCAGGCGCAGGTATTCGCCCAGATCGAAACCACGGGCCAGTACGGCCAGGGTCTCACCTTTCACCAGACGCGCGCGCAAACGCGACAACTGGCCTTCGCGGGCCAGCGGGAAGCGCTCGAACAGCGCCTCGCCGGCGACGAAGTTGAGAATGGCATCACCGAGGAATTCCAGGCGTTCGTTGTTACGCCCGGCAAAGCTGCGGTGAGTCAGGGCCAGGACCATCAGTTCCTGATCCTTGAAGGTGTAGCCGAGCTGACGCTCTAGACGGCTTAAGGAGACGCTCACGGTTTACCCACGCTGAGTTCGTGGCTGGATTCCACCGCCATCGCCGCGAGGCGGCGCAGGCTTGGGACAATTAACGCTGTGTTCAAAAATTACGTCCTGAATATCATTGTTTTCATGCATCTGGCGCCCATTGTGCCGGTTCCAGAAATGCATTCGGCGCTGTGTTCAACAGCGCCGTGTCTGATTACTTGATCAGGCCAACCCGCGAGAAATTCGGCAGGTGACTGAGTTTGGGTTCCGGCCAGCTCATCCAGACCGCGAAGGCCTTGCCGACGATATTCTTGTCGGGAACCATGCCCAGCAGATCCTTGGGAATGCTCGGATCATCCCAGTAGCGACTGTCGTTCGAGTTGTCGCGGTTGTCGCCCATCATGAAGTAGTGCCCGGTCGGCACGGTCCACGAATGGTCCGGCATTGCACGGTAGCGGCTCATTTCCTTGCGGATCATGTGCTCGGCCGCGCCGAGTTTTTCCTTGTAGAGCTCAGCGCTGCCCAGCGTGCCCGGCTCGGAGCCGACCAGTTGCTCGGCAATCGATTGGCCGTTGACGAACAGACGCTTGTCCGCGGTGTAGCGAACCGTGTCGCCCGGCAAGCCAACCACACGCTTGATGTAGTTGACGTTCGGATCGCTCGGGTAGCGGAACACCATGACATCGCCGCGCTGCGGATCACCGACTTCGATGACTTTCTTGTCGATCACCGGCAAGCGGATCCCGTAGGAAAACTTGCTCACCAGAATGAAGTCGCCGACATCCAGGGTTGGTTTCATCGAACCGGAAGGAATCTGGAACGGTTCCACCAGGAACGAACGCAGCACCAGCACGATGAACAACACCGGGAAGAACGACTTGCCGTATTCAACCAGCAGCGGTTCTTTGTTCAGCTTCTCGACCACGACCATGTCAGGCTGGCTGACGCTGCCCTGATAGGAGGCGATGGCGGCACGCCGACGCGGGGCCAGGACCAACAGATCGAGCAACGCCAACAGGCCGCAGACGAACACGGCGATGACCAGCAACAGCGGGAAATTTAGTGACATAGGACCTAACTATCCAACCTGAGCACTGCAAGGAAGGCTTCCTGTGGAATCTCCACGTTGCCGACTTGCTTCATGCGTTTCTTACCGGCCTTTTGCTTTTCCAGCAGCTTCTTCTTACGGCTGACGTCACCACCGTAGCATTTGGCCAATACGTTCTTTCTGAGCGCCTTGACGGTTGTCCGCGCCACAATCTGCCCGCCAATGGCGGCCTGGATTGCCACATCGAACATCTGCCGTGGAATCAGTTCTTTCATCTTCTCGGTCAACTGGCGACCTTTGTAGTGCGAGTTGTCACGGTGCACGATCAGCGCCAGGGCATCGACCTTGTCACCGTTGATCAGCACGTCCAGTTTCACCAGGCTGGCCGATTGATAACGATCGAAATGGTAGTCCAGCGAAGCATAGCCGCGGCTGGTGGATTTCAGGCGGTCGAAGAAGTCCAGGACCACTTCGTTCATCGGCAGGTCGTAGGTCACTTGTACCTGGGAGCCGAGGAACAGCATGTCGACCTGTACACCACGTTTTTCGATGCACAGGGTAATGACGTTGCCCAGGTGCTCTTGCGGCACAAGAATATTGGCGCGCACGATCGGCTCGCGCATGTCTTCGATGGAAGACAGATCCGGTAGCTTCGACGGGTTATCGACGTAGATCGTCTCGCCGGTCTTGAGCAACAGCTCGAAGATTACCGTCGGCGCCGTGGTGATCAGGTCCAGGTTGTACTCGCGCTCCAGGCGCTCCTGGATGATTTCCATGTGCAGCATGCCGAGGAAGCCGCAACGGAAGCCGAAGCCCAGGGCGTCGGAGCTTTCCGGCGTGTATTGCAGCGACGAATCGTTCAGGGTGAGCTTTTGCAGCGCCTCGCGGAAGTCTTCGAAGTCGTCGGAGCTGACCGGGAACAGACCGGCGTAGACCTGCGGCTGGATGCGCTTGAATCCCGGCAGCACGTCAACGTCCGGCGTCGTGCTCAAGGTCAGGGTATCGCCCACTGGCGCACCGTGAATGTCCTTGATGCTGGCGATGATGAAGCCCACTTCACCGGCCTTGAGGTCCGCGGTAGGGGTGTGCTTCGGGTTGAATACACCGACGCTGTCTACCAGGTGGATCTTGCCGGTGGACTTGACCAGGATCTTGTCGCCCTTCTTCACACGACCGTGGCGCACGCGTACCAGGGAAACAACGCCCAGGTAGTTGTCGAACCAGGAGTCGATGATCAACGCTTGCAGCGGATCTTCGTAGTTGCCGGTCGGTGCAGGAATGGTGGCGACCAGGCGCTCGAGCACTTCGTCGACGCCCAGGCCGGTCTTGGCCGAGCACTCGACCGCATCGGTGGCATCGATGCCGATGATTTTTTCGATTTCTTCTTTAACACGGTCCGGATCGGCCTGTGGCAGGTCGATCTTGTTCAGCACCGGCATCACTTCCAGGCCCTGCTCGATCGCCGTGTAGCAGTTGGCAACCGACTGAGCTTCAACGCCTTGACCGGCATCGACCACCAGCAGCGCGCCTTCACAGGCGGCCAGCGAACGGCTCACCTCATAGGTAAAGTCAACGTGGCCGGGGGTGTCAATGAAGTTGAGCTGGTAGTTGATACCATCGCGAGCTTTGTAATACAGGGTGACGCTGTGCGCCTTGATGGTGATCCCGCGTTCACGCTCAAGGTCCATGGAGTCCAGGACCTGGGCTTCCATTTCGCGCTCGGCGAGGCCGCCACACATCTGGATGAAGCGATCGGCCAGCGTCGACTTGCCATGGTCAATGTGGGCGATGATGGAGAAATTGCGGATATGACTCAAATCACTCACGGATCAACACTCAAAAAGGCTGCAGGCATAGCCCGCCGAAAAATAGCCGGGAATTGTACCTGATCCGCGGCGCAAGCGTCACGTTCGCAGGTCAGACGGTGCCTACAAAAACGCCCCGGTCTTGCGACAAGGGCGTTTTTTATCGTCAATGCGGTCGGAAAATGCCCGCCATCAGCCTGCTCGACGCAACAACCAGAGCCCCGCCACGGTACAAACACCTGCCGGCACCAGCACCGAAAGCAACGGCGGGAAGCCGAACACCTGGCTCGAAGGCCCCAGCAGATCCTGAACGATGCGGAAGGTGAAGCCCACCAGCACGCCGGTGAACACCCGTTGCCCCAGGGTCACCGAACGCAGCGGACCAAAGATGAAGGAAATCGCCATCAACACCAGAGCGGCAGTCACCAGCGGCTGCAAAACCTTGACCCAAAATGCCAGCCAATAGCGGCTGTTGTTCAACCCCTGGTCCGCCAGATAGTGGATATAACCCCACAACCCGCTTATCGACAGCGACTCTGGCACCATGACCACAGTGCTCAGCAATTGCGGACTCAAGGCCACGTTCCAACGCTCGACCGGAGTCGACACCACTTCAGTGCTGCGCTCGTGGAACAGCGTGGTCGTGACATCCGTCAACTGCCAGTGATCGGTGTCGAACTCGGCACGTTTGGCGAAGCTCGCCGACAGCATGTGCCGTTCGCTGTCGATACGATAGCGGGTCACGCCATACAGGATGCCGTTGGGTTGCACCGAGTTGACGTGAATGAATTCATCGCCCTGGCGGTGCCACAAGCCGTGCTTGGCGCTTTGTGCATCGCCGCTGCCCTGGGCCAGCGAGCGATTGGCCTGCGCGGCGGTTTCAGCAGGCGGGGCGACGTACTCGCCGACCAGCACACCGGCGAGCATCAATACCAGCATCGGCTTCATGACCGCCCAGACGATCCGGCCGGTCGACACACCGGCGGCGCGCATGATCGTCAGCTCACTGTTGCTGGCCAGACTGCCCAGACCGATCAGGCAACCGATCAGCGCGGCCATCGGCAGCATTTCGTACATCCGGCGCGGAGCGGTCAACAATACATAACTCAGCACATCGACCAGAGTGTAGGTATCGCTGACTTCACCCATCTCGTCGATGAAGGCAAACAGAGTCGCCAGACCAAGAATGATCCCGAGCACTGCCAGAATCGCCATGAACACGCTGCTACCAATGTAGCGATCCAGCTTAACCACGGGCCACCTCCAGCGCGCTGCGGCGACTCGCCCTCTTCAAGCGCAAGGGTTCCCAATAGAGCAGGCCCAGGCCAATGGACAGGAAAATCCCGTGCACCCACCACAAACCAAACACCGCAGGGATCTTGCCCTTGTCGAGGGCACCACGGGCGGCAATCAGAATGGTCAGGTAAGCCATATAAAGAAGAATCGCCGGCAGTAATTTGAGGAATCGGCCCTGACGCGGGTTGACCCGCGACAACGGCACCGCCATCAAGGTCACGATGAACACCAGCAATGGCAGCGACAGGCGCCACTGCAACTCGGCGCGCATGCGAATGTCTTCACTGCCGATCAACTTACTGGTCGGCATCGCGTCACGGTCGGTGACTTCGTCGCTGACGTCCGGCTTTGGCAGCAATACGCCGTACTCGTCGTACTTGATCGCCCTGTAGTCGGCCTGCCCCGGACTACCATCATAGCGATAGCCGTTATCAAGGATCAGGTAGCGGTTGCCGTCCGGACGAATTTCCTGACGCCCAGTTTCCGCCACCAGCACAGAAATCCCGCGATCCTTGTTATTGGAACTGATGTTTTTCTGCGAGATGAACACACCACCCAGATTGACGCGGTCATCCGACATGCGCTCGGTGTAGGTAACTCGGGTGCCGTCACGCAGGGCCTGGAAGCGTCCTGGCTCCAGGGTATCGAATTCGGTCAGGGCGTCCTGCTTGTTCAGCAGCAACTGAAACTGATTGGCCCCCTGTGGCGCCAGGCTCAGGCTCAACCACGCCACGAGGAGCGCAACCAGGGTGGCCGGGAACAGCGTCATGCAAAACAGCCGCTGCTGGCTCATGCCGGTGGCCGAGAGCACGGTCATTTCGCTTTCGAGGTACAGGCGCCCGTAGGACAACAGGATCCCGAGAAACAGCCCCAGCGGCAGGATCAGCTGGAGAAACCCTGGCAGGCGAAAGCCCATGATCAGGAACAGCGAGCCCGGATCCAGCAGGCCCGAGGCCGCCTGGGCGAGGTACTTGATGAAGCGGCCGCTCATGATGATGACCAGCAACACGGCGCTGACGGCGCTCAAGGTCAACAGGACTTCGCGGGATAGATAACGGAAGACGATCAAACCAGACACTCCAGGGTTGTCAGGCTAAGGCGGCCAAACAAGCAAACGTATCGGGCGGCCCGCAAGGCAGAGCCGCCGAAAAAAGATGGCGCATTATCCTGTGATTGGGTGCGCCTGTCACTGCGCAATACATTGGGGGGGTGTAGGAGCGAGCTCGCTCGCGATGGGTGTGAACGATAACGCTGGATGCCTGACACCCTGCGGCGTCCTCGGGTTTCTCGCGAGCAAGCTCGCTCCTACAGTGGCCCACAAAACCATGAACATCGTACAACCGAGGGTTGTCAGCCGCCGGTAGCGAGGTTCAAACTGCGGCCTTTGTCGCCGGTCGATCCTGGCGCCTTTCTATTTATAAGCAATCGACGCACATAAGGTGTCGGGCGCATGCGTGATAACCATCAATTCAGGGACCCGGACATGGAACTGGTTGTAAAAAGCGTCAACCCCGAAACGTTGAAGACCGCCACTCTCGTGGTCTCCGTCGGCGAAGGCCGCAAGCTCGGCGCGGTTGCCAGACAACTCGACGAACTGAGCGGCGGCGCGATCAGCGCCGTGCTCAAGCGCGGCGACCTGGCCGGCAAGGTTGGCCAGAGCCTGTTGCTGCACAGCCTGCCGAACCTCAAGGCCGAGCGTGTGCTGATGGTGGGCGTGGGCAAGGACGACGAGCTGGGTGACCGCCCGTTCCGCAAAATCATCGCCGGCATCCTCAGTACCCTCAAAGGCCTGGGCGGCAGCGATGCAGTGCTCGCGCTGGATGAAGTGGTCGTCAAAGGCCGCGATAGCTATGGCAAGACCCGCCTGCTGGCCGAAACCCTGGTGGACGGCGAGTACAGCTTCGACCAGTTCAAGAGCCAGAAAGCCGAACCCCGCGCCCTGAAGAAAATCACCCTGCTGACCATCAAGGCTGCCCAGGCTGAAGTGCAACGCGCCGTGACCCACGCCACCGCCATCGCCAACGGCATGGCCTTCACCCGCAACCTGGGTAACCTGCCGCCGAACATCTGCCACCCGACCTTCCTCGGCGAGCAGGCCAAGGACCTGGGCAAGGAATTCAAGGACCTGAAAGTCGAAGTCCTCGACGAGAAGAAGATCAAGGCCCTGGGCATGGGCTCGTTCTACGCCGTCGGCCAGGGCAGCGCCCAGCCTCCGCGCCTGATCGTCATGCAGTACAACGGCGGCAAGAAATCCGAGAAGCCGTACGCACTGGTCGGCAAGGGCATCACCTTCGACACCGGCGGCATCAGCCTCAAGCCGGGCGCCGGCATGGATGAAATGAAGTACGACATGGGCGGCGCCGCCAGCGTGTTCGGTACCCTGCGTGCCGTGCTCGAACTGAAGCTGCCGATCAACCTGGTGTGCATCCTGGCCTGCGCCGAGAACATGCCGAGCGGCAACGCTTCGCGCCCGGGCGACATCGTCACCACCATGAGCGGGCAGACCGTGGAAATCCTCAACACCGACGCCGAAGGCCGCCTGGTGCTGTGCGACGCCCTGACCTACTCCGAGCGCTTCAAGCCGCAAGCGGTCATCGACATCGCGACCCTGACCGGCGCCTGCGTGGTTGCCCTGGGTTCCCACACGTCCGGCCTGCTGGGCAACAACGACGAACTGATCGGCCAACTGCTGAGCGCCGGCAAAGCCGCCGACGACCGCGCCTGGCAACTGCCGCTGTTCGATGAGTATCAGGAACAACTGGACAGCCCGTTCGCCGACATCGCCAACATTGGCGGCCCGAAAGCCGGCACCATCACCGCGGCCTGCTTCCTGTCGCGCTTCACCAAGAACCTGAACTGGGCGCACCTGGACATCGCCGGCACGGCCTGGACCAGCGGCGGCAAGGACAAGGGCGCCACTGGCCGTCCGGTTCCCCTGCTGACCCAATACCTGCTGGACCGCGCCAAAGCCTGAAACCGTTGATGGGCGGCGGCGTCACTTTGCGGTGACGCCGCTTGCCGCTCTGGAACTGCAATGACCAAAGTCGACTTCTATATCCTGCCCAGCGCCGATCCTTCGGCACGCCTGGACTTTGCCTGCAAGCTCACCGAGAAAGCCTGGCGCATGGGCCACCGCATCTACCTGCATTGCAGCGACGCGGCCCAGCGTGACGATCTCGATGCGCGGCTGTGGGCGTTCAAGGGCGAAAGCTTCGTGCCCCACGGCCCCGCCGACAGCGAACCTGAGGGTTTGATTGTTTTGGGCTTGGGCGATGACTGCGGTCAGCATCAGGATTTGCTGGTCAATCTCGACCTGAAAGTCCCGGCCTTCGCCAACAGGTTCGCCCGGGTGGCGGAAGTGGTGGTGGAGGATCCAACGATCAGAGCGGCCGCGCGGGAGAGTTTCCGTTTCTACCGCGAACAGGGCTATCCTCTGCAAGATCACCGTTTACAGCGACTCTGAGCCTTCCAATGGACACTCCAAAACCGCTGCAACAGTCCGCGCACCTGCTGGACGACCTTGAGTCGATCCGCCAATTGCTCGGCGATGACAACCTGCAACCGCCCCTGCTGACCGACACGGTCGAGGACGGTGACCAGGAACAGATCCCGATGTTGTTCGACGCCGTGAGCGAGCCTTCGCCGCCCGTCGTAGCGACACCCCCTACCCCCATCGTTGAACCCGTCACCACGGCGACGCCGGCGCCTGCCGCCAGCAAGAACCCGGATGACTTGCTGCACCTGGATAACGAATTGCGCGCCGCCGCGCAGTTGATCATGCAAGACGTGATCGACGATTTCGCCCCGCACATCGAGACCGAAATCAAACGTCGCCTCAGTGCGCGGCTGGAGCGGTTGTTAAGCCAGTACAACGACTGAACAACTTGCGGTGGGGGCTCGCTCCCACACAAAGCCCCACCACAGGTTGAATCTTCAGATGCTCAAGTAACGCCCGATCAACGCAATCCCGCTGGCCAGCACCAGCCACGTCACCAGCCGCACGAACGCCTCGCGGGACAACCTCATGGTCAGCCGCCGACCAAACCACAGCCCCAGCACCATCGCCGGCAACAGACAAACCGCCAGCACCAGCAAGGGCAGATCGGCATACACACCGGCGATTGCAAACAGGCTCAAACGCACCACCGTACTGCAACTGATCAGCGCACTCTGGGTGGCCCGAGCCGCCTCCTTGGGCAACCGGCTGTTCAGATATATCGCATAGAGAAAGCCGCCGCTGCCAAACAATGCGCCAAACATTCCGCCCACTGTCCCCATCGGCAGCGCCCACGCGGCGGACAACTGCGCCGGACGGACCTTTATCCACAGGCTGTAAATGGCATAGGCGCTGATAAACAGCCCCATCAGCAGCAGCAACAGGTCGGATTTCAGGTTCAGCAGGAAAATCACACCGAGGGTGCAGCCCACCGCCATGCATGGCAGCAAGCGCAGCAGCTCCGGTTTCGCCACATCACGCCGCGAGGGTAACAAGTTGCCGAACGCCGCGACAAAATCCAGCAGCACAAGCAGCGGGACAATTTTCGACAACGGCATGAACAGAATCAGAATCGGTCCGGCGACCAGTGCCGTACCGAAACCGGCGATGCTGAACACGATGTAGGCCAGGGCGATGCCTGCACCGATGATCAGCCAGTCCAGCGGGCCGAAAGGCCATTGGTTCAATAACTCAATCACATCCATTTCCCTGTCTTCCATGAGCTTGCGCCACGACTTTACCTCTGTGGGAGCGAGCTTGCTCGCGAAAGCGGACTAACATCCCAGATCAATGGGGCTGACACACTGTCTTCGCGAGCAAGCCCGCTCCCACATCAAGTGGCTCCACAAGGGATTTATGCTGGATCATGGAGATTGCCGGGCAAAAGCCTTTAAACTGCGCCCCATGATTAAAGATCCCTTTGCAAGACTCGGCCTGGACCGCGAAGTCCTGACCGTCAGCCAGCTCAACGGCCGCGCGCGGGTGTTGCTCGAAGACGTGTTCAGCAACATCTGGGTCGAAGGCGAAATCTCCAACCTCGCCCGCCCGGCTTCCGGCCACGTGTATTTCACCCTCAAGGACAGCGGCGCCCAGGTGCGTTGCGCGCTGTTCCGGCAGAACGCGGCACGGGTGCGCCAGGCCTTGAAGGACGGCCTGGCGGTCAAGGTGCGCGGTAAGGTCTCGCTGTTCGAGGGGCGCGGTGATTATCAGCTGATCCTCGACACCGTGGAGCCGGCCGGCGACGGCGCCTTGCGCCTGGCCTTCGATGCGCTCAAGGAAAAGCTCAGCGCCGAAGGTCTGTTCAGTGCCGAACGCAAGGTGCCGCTGCCGGCGCATCCGCAACGCATCGGCATCATCAGTTCGCCCACCGGGGCGGTGATCCGCGACATCATCAGCGTATTCCGCCGTCGTGCACCGCAGGTGCAATTAACCCTGATCCCTACCGCCGTACAAGGCCGCGAAGCCACGGCGCAGATTGTCCGCGCCCTGAAACTGGCGGATGCCCGCGGTTTCGACGCACTGATCCTGGCCCGGGGCGGCGGTTCGCTGGAGGACCTCTGGTGCTTCAACGAAGAAGCCGTGGCCCGTGCCGTAGACGCTTGCGTGACGCCGATTGTCAGCGCGGTCGGCCATGAAACCGACGTGTCGATCAGCGACTTCGTGGCCGACGTTCGCGCGCCCACCCCTTCCGCTGCCGCCGAATTGCTGGCACCGGACTCCAGCGACCTGGTGCGTCGGGTCGAAAGCCTGCACCGACGGCTGGTGATGCGCATGCGTGACCGCTTGATGCGCGACCGCCTGCGCCTGGAAGGCATTTCCCGGCGCCTGCGTCATCCCGGTGAGCGCCTGCGCCAGCAAGCGCAACGCCTGGATGACCTGGACATGCGCATGCGTCGCGCGTTCGAGCGCAGCCTCAACACCCGTCGCGAACGCTTGATCCGCCTGGAAACCCGTTTGGCCGCACAACATCCGGGCCGGCAACTGGCAATGCTGCGCCAGCGCCTCGACAGCCTGGCCGAACGCCTGCCGCGCGCGATCCGCGAAGGGCTGAAGAACCGTCGCCTGCAGTTGCACAGCCAGATGCAGACACTGCATGTAGTCAGCCCGCTGGCGACCCTCGGCCGTGGTTACAGCATCTTGCTGGACGAGCGCGGCAACGCGATCCGCAACGCCGCGCAAACCCATACCGGCCAGCGCCTGAAGGCCAAACTGGGCGAAGGCGAACTGCAAGTGCGGGTCGAAGACAATCACCTGACGCCCGTCACCCTTTCTTTACTGGATTGATCCATGCCGCGTTTCTTTGCTCCGTTGCTGTTGCTGCTCCTGACCGTCAACGCCCACGCCGACAGCTACATCACCCGCCAGTTGAACAAACCGGTGCCGGGCGGCGTGGCGGTGGTGGACCTGGGCACGTCCGCCCAGGCGCCAAAAGCCACTTATCAAGGCAAACCGGTGCTGGTGGTCAAGGAACAGAACAACTGGCTGGCCATTGTCGGCCTACCGCTGACGGTCAAGCCGGGGGCTCAATCGCTCAGCAGCGGCGGTCGTAATCTGAACTTTACGGTTGGCAACAAGCAATACCCGGAACAGCGCATCACCCTGAAGAACACCCAACAGGTCAATCCGGACCCGGAAAATCTCAAGCGCATCGAGCGTGAACTGGCCGAGCAGATTACTGCCTACCGCACGTTCAGCCCCAACACCCCGAGTAACCTGCTGCTGGACAAACCGGTGAACGGGCCACTGTCGAGCAAGTTCGGCGTGCGACGCTTTTTCAACGGTGAAGAGCGCAACCCCCACTCAGGCCTGGACTTCGCCGTGCCCGGCGGTACGCCAATCAAGACCCCGGCTGCCGGCAAGGTGATCCTGATCGGCAACTACTTCTTCAATGGCAACACGGTGTTCGTCGACCATGGCCAGGGCTTTATCAGCATGTTCTGCCACATGTCGAAAATCGACGTGAAGGTGGGGCAGTCACTGGCCCGCGGTGACGTGGTCGGTAAAGTCGGTGCGACCGGCCGCGCGACCGGGCCGCACATGCACTGGAATATCAGCCTGAACGATGCGCGGGTCGATCCGGCTATCTTCATTGGTGCGTTTCAGCCCTGAATCTTCGCCGAGGCTGATGGCCTCTTCGCGAGCAAGCCCGCTCCCACAGGTACAGCGCAATCCCTGTGGGAGCGGGCTTGCTCGCGAAGACGGCATTCCAGTCAGCAGAAGAATCCAGAGTGGTCCCCAACCTCCACCCCCCCATGAAATCTCGCTTTCTTCAATTGCGCACCGCTCAAACCTAGCGCAAACAACAAAACAATCACTGCCAATCGCAGCAATAAAATCTCGATAAATACCCGCTCACGAGTATTCCTCTCAATTTTTTTCGACTGCTTGCCATCTTTCCCCCCCAAGGTTAGGGTTGAAGGCATGAAAACCTCTCACACCCTCATTCAGCTCCGCCAACACAGCAGCCTGTGCCTCGTCAGTGCACGACTGCCGGGCTGAATCGTGGTGCCTCGTCCCAAGCGTTAGTCCAAGAACTTTTGATCCACCGGCAGGCCGCCTTTTTTCGGCCAACACAATAAGGATTTCCTGATGAGCATGCTCAAAGACCCGTCTTCGAAATACCGCGCGTTCCCGACCATCGACATTCCGGACCGCACCTGGCCATCGAAAACCATCACCGCCGCGCCGATCTGGTGCAGCTCCGACCTGCGCGACGGCAACCAGTCGCTGATCGAACCGATGGACGCCGTCAAGAAGCTGCGCTTCTGGAAAACCCTGGTGCAGGTCGGCGTGAAGGAAATCGAAGCATCGTTCCCGGCCGCCTCGCAAACCGACTTCGACTTCGTTCGCTCCCTGATCGAAGGCAACCACATCCCGGACGACACCACCATCCAGGTGCTGACCCAGGGCCGTGAAGACCTGATCGAGCGCACCTTCGAATCCCTGCGCGGCGCGAAGAAAGCCATCGTTCACCTGTACAACGCGACCTCCCCTTCCTTCCGCCGCATTGTCTTCAACCAGGACAAGGACGGGGTCAAGGCCATCGCCGTGAACGCCGCCAAGCTGTTCGTCAAATACGCGGCCATGCAGCCGGACACCGAGTGGACCTTCGAATACTCGCCGGAAACCTTCAGCGCCACCGAAATGGAGTTCGCCAAGGAAGTCTGCGACGCGGTGATCGAAGTCTGGAACCCGACGCCCGAGCACAAGATGATCCTCAACCTGCCGGCCACGGTGGAATGCGCGACCCCGAACATCTATGCCGACCAGATCGAATGGTTCGGCCGTCACATCAACCGTCGTGACAGCGTGATCATCAGCCTGCACACCCACAACGACCGTGGCACCGGCGTTGCCGCCACCGAACTGGGCCTGATGGCCGGCGCTGACCGTGTCGAAGGCTGCCTGTTCGGCAACGGCGAGCGTACCGGTAACGTCGACCTGGTGACCGTGGCCTTGAACCTCTACACCCAGGGCGTGAACCCTGAGCTGGACTTCTCCGACATCGACGGCGTGCGCAAAGTCGTCGAAGAGTGCAACCAGATCCAGGTGCACCCACGTCACCCGTACGTTGGCGACCTGGTGCACACCGCGTTCTCCGGCTCGCACCAGGATGCGATCCGCAAGGGCTTTGCCCAACAGAAATCCGATGCACTGTGGGAAGTACCGTACCTGCCGATCGACCCGGCCGACATCGGCCGCAGCTACGAGGCGGTCATCCGCGTCAACAGCCAGTCGGGCAAAGGCGGCATCGCCTACCTCCTGGAACAGGAATACGGCATCAGCCTGCCGCGTCGCATGCAGATCGAGTTCAGCCAGGTCGTGCAGCGTGAAACCGACCGCCTCGGCCTGGAAATGACCGCCCAGCAGATCCACGCATTGCTGCACAGCGAGTACTTGCAGGCCAACACCCCGTACGCGCTGGTCAGCCATCGCCTGCAGGAAGAAAACGGTCACAGCGCCGTTGAAGTGGAAGTGGCCAGCCAAGGCCAGGGCGAGACCAACCTGCACTGGCGCGGCAAGGGCAACGGCGCCCTGGAAGCGCTGGTGGCCGGCCTGCCGGTACCGGTGGAAATCATGGACTACAACGAGCACGCCATCGGCGCGGGCACCAATGCCAAGGCTGCGGCCTACATTGAACTGCGTGTGAACGGCGAACGTGCGGTGCATGGCGTCGGCATCGACGAAAACATCACCACCGCCAGCTTCAAGGCCCTGTTCAGCGCACTGAACCGCTCGCTGAGCCAGCCGGAAGCGAAAGCGGCGTAAGCGTCGCTAAAATGCAAAAGGCCTCAAGGTGAGAACCTTGGGGCCTTTTTGTTTGCCAGCCTGTTTTTGTGTTGCTTGTCCCGGCCCCATCGCGAGCAAGCTCGCTCCCACATTTGATCGGTGTGAACGCGGTCACTGTGGGAGCGAGCTTGCTCGCGATGGGGCCCTGTCAGACAGTAAAGATTTCAGGTGAACTCGAAGGTATCGGCATCCAGATTCGCCGGAAACCGCTGCCGATATGCCGCCAGCTCTGCCGCATCAAGCACCACCTTGAACACCCCGTCAGCCTCTCCGGCACTGAGCAGCGTCTCACCCTGGAAATCCAGCACCTGGCTGTCACCGGTATACGCAAAACCTTTGCCATCAGTCCCGATGCGATTGACCGCCGCCACATAGCACAGGTTCTCGATCGCCCGCGCCGGTAGCAAGCGGTTCCAGTGCTGGCGCCGCGCACCGGGCCAGTTGGCGGTGTACAGCAGCAGGTCGGTGTCCTGGGCGTCACGGCTCCACACCGGGAAGCGCAGGTCGTAGCAGATCAGCGGTCGCACTCGCCAGCCCTTGAGCTCGAACTGTACCTGGCGCTCGCCGGGGGTGTAGTGGTTGTGCTCACCGGCCATGCGGAACAGGTGACGCTTGTCGTAATGCAGCACCTCGCCATCCGGGCGTGCCCACAGCAGGCGATTGCGATGACTGCCGTCGGCGGCCTGGACGATCACGCTACCGGTGATCACCGCATCAAGCTTTGCCGCCTGAACCCGCAGCCACTTGCTGGTGGGACCGTTCTCCGCTTCAGCGAGGGTCTCGGACTCCATGGAGAAGCCGGTGGTGAACATCTCCGGCAGAATGATCAGGTCGGCGCCGCGAGCCTGTTCCAGCAACCGCTCGAAATGTTCGAGGTTGGCCTGGCGGTCGTGCCAGGCCAGGGACGTCTGGATCAGCGCAACGGTCAGCTTCGGCAACGCACTCAGATCACGCATAGTTTTTCCGCTGCTTCACGCAGGGTCTCCTCACGCTTGGCAAAGCACAGCCGCACCAGGCGCTGGCCGACCGGTGGCGTCTGGTAGAACACCGAGATCGGGATACTGGCCACGCCATGCTCGCGAGTCATCCACAGGGCCATCTCGACGTCATTGAGGTCCGGACGGATCTGCGAGTAATCGACCAACTGGAAATAGGTGCCGGTCACCCGGGTGAAGCTGAAACGCGACGGCACCAGCAGATCGCAGAACAAATCACGCTTGGCCTGATAGAAATCCGGCAGCTCCTCGACGTGCTCGGGATGCTCGGCCATGTAATCGGCCAAGGCATATTGCAGCGGAGTCACGCCGCAGAAACTGACGTATTGGTGCACCTTGCGCAATTCCGCCGTCAGGGCCGGTGGCGCGACCACGTAGCCGGTTTTCCAGCCGGTGACGTGGTAGGTTTTGCCGAACGAACTGACCACGAAGGCACGCTGATACAGCTCTTCATGGGCCAGCACGCTGACGTGAGGCACGCCGTCGTACACCAGGTGTTCGTAGACTTCGTCGCTGATCACGTAGATGTCGCGATCGCGGATCAAGGCTGCCAACTGGTCGAGTTCGGCACGGCTGATCAATGCGCCACTGGGGTTGTGCGGGGTGTTGAGGATGATCATCCGCGTACGCGGGCTCAAGGCATCGGCGAGTTTCTGGAAGTCGATGCTGAAATCGTTCAGGCCCAGTTGCACATGCACGCAACGACCGCCGGCCAGCTCCACCGAAGGTTCGTAACTGTCGTACGCCGGGTCAAACACGATGACTTCGTCACCGCTGTGGATAACCGCCTGAATGGCACAGAAAATCGCCTGGGTCGCGCCGGGGGTGACCGTCACTTCGCTATCGGCATCCACCTGCACGCCGTAACTACGGGTGATCTTTGCCGCAATCTGCTGACGCAACACCGGCAACCCGGACATTGGCGAATATTGATTATGGCCACTGGCGATATGCCGACCGACCGCATCGCACAGGGCCTGCGGGGCCGCGAAATCGGGAAAGCCCTGGGACAAATTGAGCGCGCCGGTCTGAGCCGCGAGCTGAGACATCTGAGTGAAGATAGTGATGCCGACATTCGGCAGCTTGCTGGTGATCATCGGTGGTTCCCTGCTCTACACCCGGCTCTACGGCGGCGCGGGGGAGTCCGAGGATAGCCCAAACGGCAGGCATGAAAAAGGGCGCCATTGGCGCCCTTTCCATCCCATGGGAAAAACCTCAATCAGCGCTTGTCGCGACGCTTCTTGTCGGCCTTCTTGTGGTGCGACATCAAACGACGCTTCTTGTTGACCTGTCGGTCGGTCAGCGTGTTCTTGTTGCCTTCGTACGGGTTCTCGCCACCCTTGAACTCGATGCGGATCGGCGTACCGACCAGCTTCAGCACACGGCGATACGTGTTTTCCAGGTAACGCACGTAGGACTTCGGCACCTTCTCGATCTGGTTGCCGTGGATCACGATGATCGGCGGGTTCGCGCCACCAAGGTGGGCATAACGCAGCTTGATCCGGCGGCTGTTGACCATCGGCGGCTGGTGCTCGCTAACCGCGTCTTCCAGGATCTGGGTCAGGCGGCTGGTCGGCCAGCGGGTAACCGCGGACTTGAACGAGTTCTGTACCGACGCGTAGAGATTGCCCACGCCGGTGCCGTGCAGTGCCGAGATAAAGTGAATATCGGCAAACTCGACGAAGAACAGGCGACGCTGCAACTCGATCTTGACGAAGTCGCGCTCGCTCGGCGTCATGCCGTCCCACTTGTTGATCGCGATGACCAATGCACGACCGGCCTCAAGGGCAAAGCCCAGCAGGTTGAGGTCGTGGTCCACCACGCCTTCGCGGGCATCCATCACGAAGATCACCACGTTGGCGTCTTTGATCGCTTGCAGGGTTTTGACCACGGAGAACTTTTCGACTTCTTCGTGGATCTTGCCGCGCTTGCGCACACCGGCGGTGTCGATCAGCGTGTACTTCTCGTCGTTACGCTCGAACGGGATGTAGATACTGTCGCGGGTGGTGCCGGGTTGGTCGTAGACGATTACCCGGTCTTCCCCGAGCATGCGGTTGACCAGGGTCGACTTGCCGACGTTCGGACGGCCGATGATCGCGATCTTGATCCCGTCTTTTTCGCTTGGGCCAGGAATGCGCTTGGCTTCCTCGCCTTCGGCGACGTCTTCTTCCTCGCCTTCTTCCAGCTCGTCGTCGTCTTTCGGGAAGTCACTCAGGGCGATTTCCAGCATCTGGGTGATGCCACGACCATGAGCACCGGCGATCGGGATCGCGTGGCCCATGCCCAACGGAGCGAATTCGGCGCGGGCCATTTCCGGGTCGATGTTGTCGACCTTGTTGGCAACCACGTAGGAACGCTTGTTACGCTTGCGCAAATGCTCGGCGATCATCTGGTCGGCGGCGGTGAAGCCGGCCTTGGCATCTACCAGGAACAGAACGACATCTGCTTCTTCGATGGCCAGCAGCGACTGCTCGGCCATCTTTTCGTCCATACCGTGCTCGTCACCGGAGATACCGCCGGTGTCGATCAGAATGTAGGAACGCCCTTGCCACTTGGCCTCACCGTACTGGCGATCACGGGTCAGACCGGACAAGTCGCCGACGATGGCGTCACGAGTCCTGGTCAGGCGGTTGAACAAGGTGGACTTGCCGACGTTTGGTCGGCCCACCAGGGCGATTACGGGAACCATGCGGCTCTCCACTTCGTTATTTCAGAAAATACAAAAGCCGCTGCGAGGCAGCGGCTGGTGCTCGGGGCAATCACTGTAGGAGCGAGCTTGCTCGCGAAAAACGCAAAAACACCGCGTTTATTCAGACAGCAAACGTAATCGTTGACGTCCATCGCGAGCGAACTCGCTCCTACAAGTGAAGCAGCCTGGGGGGGTTAACCCCAAGCATAGTCAAACCTTTACTTAATGGTCAGGGCTTCCAGTTTGCCGCTGTTGCCATACACATAAATCGTGTCACCCACCACCAGCGGACGGGCACGCAGGCCGTCGCTGTCAATGCGCTCGCGGCCGACGAAACGACCATCCACCTGACTCAGCAGGTGCAGGTAACCTTCCAGGTCACCGACTGCAACGTAGCTGGAGAACACTTCCGGAGCCGACAGTTGACGGCGGGCCAGCGAGTCGTTGCTCCACAAGGCTGTGGTGGAACGCTCGTCGATGCCTTCAACGGTGCCCGAAGACAGGCTCACATAAGCGGTACCGAAACCCTGGGCGACACCGGAATAGCTGGAAGCATCACGCTGCCAGAGCTGACGGCCGCTTTGCAAGTCCAGGGCGGCAACGCGCCCCTGATAGCTGGCGACATACAGCGTCTCGCCCGACAGCAGCAAGCCACCGTCGATGTCGACCACGCGTTCCAGCTCCGAACGACCTTGCGGGATCGCTACGCGCTGTTCCCACACCGGCACGCCGTTGGAGATGTCCACGGCAACCACTTTACCGGTCGACAGGCCAGCCACCGCGAGGCGGTTGGTCACGATCGGCGCACTGGTACCACGCAGGGTCAGTACCGCAGGCGTGCTGTCATAGATCCAGCGACGGTTACCGGTGGAGGCATCCAGGCCGATCAGACGATCGTCCTGGGTCTGAACCACCACGACGTCACCGTTGTTGGCTGGCGGTGCCAGTACTTCGCTGGACACGCGAGCGCGCCACTTTTCTTCACCGTTGATCGCGTCCAGGGCAACGATTTCACCCTTGATCGTACCAATGGTGACCAGACCGTAAGCTACGCCAACGGCGCCGGAGACAGGCAGCTCGAGATCTTTCTTCCATTTGACGTCGCCGGTGTTGCGGTCCATCGCCATCAACACGCCAGTGACGTCGGCGGCATAGATGGTATCGCCATCGATGGCCGGAACCAGCATGTTGTAGGATTCGCCCTGACCGTCACCGATCGAACGACTCCACTGCTTGTGCAGAACCACCTCTTCCTTGAAGTCGACCAGTTCGGCCGGAGGCAGTTCTTTTTTGCTGTTGCTGCTGCAACCCGCGGCCAAAATGGCCAGGGCCAGCAATGCTGCATGCTTCCAACGAATCACGTCACGCATCCCCTTTGGCCAGGTCGTCCAGCTTGATTTGCAGGCCACCGACCGCCGCTTCATCCGACAGTGCCGCCTTGGCTTTTTGATACGCCGCGCTCGCCTCGTCGGTACGACCCAACTGCACCAGCAGGTCGCCCTTGAGCTCTTCGCGAGTGGCCAGGAATGCCTTGTCGGCATCGCCTTCGAGAAGCTTCAGTGCTTCGTCGGCCTTGTTCTGCGCACCAAGTACCTGGGCCAGACGCTGACGGGCGATTTCGCCCAGCGCCGGGTTGGCCGGTTTGGCGACAATGGCTTTGAGCTCGGTGGCCGCGTCGTCCAGCTTGCCGCTGTCGACCGCTACCTTGGCCACGAACAGGCTGCCGTACTGCGCGTAGGCGCTGCCGCCGAACTCGCTGTTGAGCTTGCCGGCCAGGTCCGAAACACGGGCCGCATCAGGCTTGCCGTCAGGCGTCAGCGTGGTTTCGAGCAATTGCTGATAGAGAATCGAGGCGCCTTGCGACTGATTGCTCTGATATTTCTGGAACGCCTGCCAGCCGAACACGATGACCAGCGCCAACAGGCCGCCAGTTACCAGGGGCTTGCCGTTGCGTGACCACCACTCCTTGAAATCCGCCAGATGTTCGTCTTCGGTACTCGACACCCCAATACTCCTTAATCGCTAATTCGGCTGTTTAGACAGCTTCAACCCTGCACGACGCAGGTGGCCAGGTGTGCTGCAAGCGCATCCCAGGCAATGCTTTGTTGTTCGCCCTGGCCACGCAGGGGTTTGAAACCTACCACTTGCTGGGCCATTTCGTCGTCACCGAGGATCAGCGCGTACAGCGCGCCGCTCTTGTCGGCCTTCTTGAACTGGCTTTTGAAACTGCCGGCGCCGGCATTCACTTGCAGGCGCAGGTTGGGCAACTGGTCACGAACGCGCTCCGCCAGGGTCAAGCCAGCCAGTTCGGCGGCTTCACCGAAGGCGCAGAGGTAGACGTCGACCTGACGGGAGATCTCTTGCGGGATCTGCTCCAGGGTTTCCAGCAGCAGCACCAGGCGTTCGATGCCCATGGCAAAGCCAACACCGGCGGTCGGCTTGCCGCCCATCTGCTCCACCAGGCCGTCGTAACGGCCACCGGCACATACGGTGCCCTGGGCGCCGAGTTTGTCGGTGACCCATTCGAAAACGGTCTTGCTGTAGTAATCCAGCCCGCGAACCAGCTTCGGGTTGATCACGTAAGGAATGCCGGCGGCGTCCAGGCGAGCCTTGAGACCCTCGAAGTGCACACGGGATTCTTCGTCGAGGTAGTCGGCCATTTTCGGCGCATCGACCAGAATCGCCTGTGTCTCGGCGTTCTTGGTGTCCAGGACCCGCAACGGGTTGGTCTTCAGGCGGCGCTGGCTGTCTTCGTCCAGCTTGTCCAGGTGTTGCGACAAGAACTCGACCAGTGCTTCGCGATAACGACCACGGGACTCGCTGGTGCCCAGGCTGTTGAGCTCGAGTTTCACCGCATCGCGGATGCCCAGCTCGCCCCACAGGCGCCAGGTCAGCACGATCAACTCGGCGTCGATGTCCGGACCGTCGAGGTTGAACACTTCGACACCGATCTGGTGGAACTGGCGATAACGGCCTTTCTGCGGACGCTCGTGGCGGAACATCGGACCGATGTACCAGAGTTTCTGAACCTGGCCGCCGCCGGTGATGCCGTGCTCCAGCACCGCGCGCACACAGGCCGCCGTGCCTTCAGGGCGCAGGGTCAGGGAGTCGCCGTTGCGGTCGTCGAAGGTGTACATCTCTTTTTCGACGATGTCGGTCACTTCACCGATGGAACGCTTGAACAGTTCGGTGAACTCGACGATCGGCATGCGGATCTGCTTGTAACCGTAGTTATCCAGCAGGCGCGAAACGGTGCCCTCGAAATGACGCCACAGAGGGGTCTGTTCGGGCAGGATGTCGTTCATGCCACGAATGGCTTGCAGAGACTTGCTCACTATAAATCCTTAAATTCGATCGGCTCTTCAGTCAGGTTCAGCCGCGCGCGATAACGGCAGCGTCAGCTTCGACCTTTTCGGCCGCTTTCTGGCGGATCAAGCGTTCAAGCTCATCCACCAGATTGTCATTCGTCAGCTTCTGCGACGGCTTGCCGTCGATGTAAATCAGGTTCGGCGTGCCACCGGTCAAGCCGATATGGGCTTCCTTGGCTTCGCCCGGGCCGTTGACCACGCAACCGATAACCGCGACATCCAGCGGCACCAGCAAATCCTCGAGGCGCCCTTCCAGCTCGTTCATGGTCTTGACCACATCGAAGTTCTGCCGCGAGCAACTCGGGCAGGCGATGAAGTTGATGCCACGGGAACGCAGGTGCAGGGATTTGAGAATGTCGTAGCCGACTTTCACTTCCTCGACCGGGTCGGCCGCCAACGAGATGCGGATAGTATCGCCAATCCCTTCGGCGAGCAGCATACCGAGGCCCACGGCAGATTTCACCGTGCCGGAACGCAATCCACCGGCTTCAGTGATCCCCAGGTGCAGCGGCTGGACGATTTCCTTGGCCAGCAAGCGGTAGGCTTCGACGGCCATGAACACATCGGAGGCTTTCACGCTGACCTTGAAGTCCTGGAAGTTCAGGCGTTCAAGGTGCTCGACGTGGCGCAAGGCAGACTCGACCAGCGCAGCCGGGGTCGGCTCGCCGTATTTCTTTTGCAGGTCTTTTTCCAGGGAACCGGCGTTGACGCCGATACGGATCGGGATACCGCGGTCACGGGCGGCATCCACCACCGCACGCACGCGGTCTTCGCGACCGATATTGCCCGGGTTGATCCGCAGGCAATCGACACCCAGTTCGGCTACGCGCAAAGCGATCCGGTAGTCGAAGTGGATATCGGCAACCAAGGGTACTTTGACCAGCTGCTTGATCTTGCCGAAGGCTTCAGCAGCGTCCATGTCCGGTACGGAGACCCGCACGATATCGACGCCGGCCGCTTCCAGGCGATTGATTTGCGCGACAGTGGCCGCGACATCGTTGGTGTCGCTGTTGGTCATGCTCTGCACAGCGATAGGCGCATCGCCGCCAACAGGCACGTTACCGACCCAGATCTTGCGGGATTCGCGACGTTTGATTGGAGATTCGCCGTGCATGACTTATTGACCCAATTTCAGGCGAGCAGTCTCGCCACTGGTGAACGGAGCGACATCAACCGGCTGGCCGTTGTAGCTGACCTGAGCGCCGCGGGCAAAGCCCAGACGCACGGTAAACGGTGGTTTGCCATTGACTGCCAGGCTGTCGCCTTTGCGTTTGAGACCGCTGAACAGCACTTTGCCGCTACCGTCGGTCACTTGTGTCCAGCAATCGGCGGTGAACTGCACCTTGACCTGGCCTTGACCGGCCATTGGCGCGGCTACCGCTGGAGCAGGAGCCGGAGCGACAGGGGCCACCGGTGCAGTCACCACAGGAGCTGCCGGAACCGGAGTTGCCGGCGTGGTGTGCGCGGGTACGGCTGGTGTGGTCGGTGCTGCCGGGGCGACGGGTGCAGTCGCTTGAGCCTGCTCTGGTGCTTCAGCCGGAGCGTCGGCCTGTGGCAGCGCGAGGGCGGTTCCGCCTTCGGTCTGACCTTCCACGACGGCCTGGTCTTCCGGCTCGTCCAGCGGGTGAATCTGTGTCGTACCGTCGGCGCCTTCGACTTCAACGTGCTCTGGTGCCAGACCGATCAGGTCCTTGGTGCGCATCGAGGTCTGATCCTGCCACCAGACAAAACCGCCGCCAATCACCGCGACCAGCAACAGCAGGCTGACGATTCGCAAAATGGTGTGGGAGACCCGGACCGGTTCTTCGATACGACCCAGGCTGTGAACACTGCTGCCCTGGGAATCGGTACCGGTGGATTGATCGAATTGCTGGACCAGAACGGCCTGGTCCATGCCGAGCAATTTGGCATAGGCACGAATGTAACCACGGGCAAAAGTATGCCCGGGCAGCTTGTCAAAGGCGCCTGCTTCCAGATTGCTCAGGGAAGTGGTGGTGAGGTTGAGCTTGAGGGCCACTTCGGCCAGCGACCAGCCATTGCTTTCGCGGGCCTGGCGCAAAATCTCACCGGGGTTTACGCGATTCGCTGCTACAACTTCGGGATGCGCCGCTTTCATCATTGCTCCGACAGGTATTGCTGATATTCCGGCGTACCGGGATAGAGTCTTTTTAGTTGCAGGCCGGCACTTGCCGCCTTGTCGCGGTCTTCGAACACTTTTGCCAGCCGAATGCCGAGCAACAGACTACGTGCATTTTGTTCGGAGAGCTGGCTAAAACGGTCGTAATAGTCACGCGCGGGCACATAATGCCTGTCTTCGTAAGACAACTCAGCCATTTCCAGCAATGCACGAGGTTGTTGGCGGTTCAGGCGCAGGGCTTTTTCCAGTTGCTGCAGGGCCAGATCGCGCTGACCGAGCATTGCAGCGGTCATGCCCAGGTTCTCGAACACCCGCGAACGCTCAGGATACAGGGTATCGGCAGCGGCTTGTTCAAAGCGCTCGTAGGCTTCCTTGTAACGTTTCTGCTCGAACAGAAAACTGCCGTAGTTATTGAGGATTCGTGCATCGGCGGGACGAGAAGCCAGCGCCTTGCGAAAATGCTCGTCGGCAAGTTCCGGTTCCATCTCGGCCTGGAACACCAGCCCCAACGCCGCATTGGCATCCGGGTCTGAGCCATCCAGATCCAACGCTTTCTTCAGCGGAACCTTGGCGCGCTCGGTCATGCCTTGTTGCAAATACCCGATACCGAGTTGCACATATGCCTGACGCGCTTCATCGCGGCCCTTGCTGGTCTTCATCGGGTTGTAATCGCCCGAAAGCACGCAGCCAGCACACAGGCTGGCCAACAGCAAAAGCAGCGCAAAGCGCAGGGACATAGAGTTCCTCTCTTGGTTATTTCGCGGCGTCTTGCGCTACATCGCTGTCGGCGTTGAGTTCACGCACGGCGATATAACGCTCGCTGCGACGGGTGCGATCCAGCACCTGCCCTACCAATTGACCACATGCGGCGTCGATGTCTTCACCACGGGTGGTGCGGACGGTGACATTGAAACCTGCATGGTGAAGCTGATCCTGAAAACGACGAATCGCATTATTGCTCGGACGCTCGTAACCGGAATGCGGGAACGGGTTGAACGGAATCAGGTTGATCTTGCACGGGATGTTCTTCAGCAGCTCGATCATTTCCACCGCGTGCTCGACCTTGTCATTGATGTCTTTGAGCAAGGTGTACTCAATGGTCAGCACGCGCTTTTCGCCGAGATTCGACATGTAGCGCTGGCACGACTCGAGCAGCATCTTAAGCGGATACTTCTTGTTGATCGGCACCAATTGGTTACGCAATGCGTCATTTGGTGCGTGCAGGGACAACGCCAGGGAGACGTCGATGTGCTTGGACAGCTCATCGATCATCGGCACCACGCCGGAGGTCGACAGGGTCACACGGCGCTTGGAAATGCCGTAGCCCAGGTCGTCCATCATCAAATGCATGGCCGCGACGACGTTGTCGAAGTTCAGCAGCGGCTCACCCATACCCATCATCACCACGTTGGTGATGGCACGGTCGACGGTTGCCGGGACGCTGCCAAAGGATTTGTTGGCAATCCACACCTGGCCGATGACTTCGGCGGCGGTGAGGTTGCTATTGAAGCCTTGCTTGCCGGTGGAGCAGAAACTGCAATCCAGGGCACAGCCTGCCTGGGACGAAACGCACAAGGTGCCGCGCTTGCCCTGGGGAATGTACACGGTCTCGACGCAGCTGCCGGACGCCACGCGCACCACCCACTTGCGGGTGCCGTCGCTGGAGATGTCCTCGCTGACCACTTCCGGACCACGGACCTCAGCAACAACCTTGAGCTTTTCGCGCAAGGCCTTGCTGACGTTCGTCATGGCATCGAAATCATCGACACCAAAGTGGTGAATCCATTTCATTACCTGACCGGCACGGAAACGCTTCTCCCCGATTGAGTCGAAGAATTTTTCCATTTCCAGCTGAGTCAGACCCAGCAGGTTAATTTTTACAGTCGATGTAGTCATGGATTCACCTTCACTCTTAAGCCAATGCTTAGCGAGTGGTTACTTCAGTAGCTGCGAAGAAGTACGAGATTTCGCGAGCGGCAGCGGCTTCGGAGTCCGAACCGTGTACAGCGTTGGCGTCGATGGAGTCAGCGAAGTCAGCACGGATGGTGCCGGCAGCAGCTTCTTTAGGGTTGGTAGCGCCCATCAGCTCACGGTTCAGAGCGATAGCGTTTTCGCCTTCCAGAACCTGAACGACAACCGGACCGGAGATCATGAAAGCAACCAGGTCGTTGAAGAAACCACGAGCGCTGTGCTCAGCGTAGAAGCCTTCAGCTTCGGCTTTGGACAGTTGCTTCAGCTTCGAAGCTACAACGCGCAGGCCAGCTTTTTCGAAACGAGTGGTGATCTCGCCGATAACGTTTTTTGCAACAGCGTCAGGCTTGATGATGGAGAAAGTACGTTGAACAGCCATGGTGTAACTCCAGAAACGGTAATTTACGAAAAATTAAACCCGCGAATTATACGCGGGTTCTCGGGTATTGCCTAACCTGCGGCGTGGCTCAGTGGCGTTCTTCGATCCAGTTGGCCTGAATGGCCTCCAGGATCTTTTCGCCACAATGCTCAGGCATGTCGTCGAAATCGGGCAGTTCCATCACCCATTTACGCAGATCGACGAAGTTGACCGACATAGGGTCCACGTCGGGCTTGCTTTCAGCCAGCTGGATCGCGATCTCCAGCACATCAGTCCACTTGAGTTTCATGACAATTCCTTGAATCAGTGCGCTGCTTCGGCTGCGTGGTTGAGCGAGTACTTCGGAATTTCGACGGTCAGGTCTTCGGTACCGACCTTGGCCTGACAACCCAGGCGCGACTGAGCTTCCAGCCCCCATGCCTTGTCAAGATAGTCCTCTTCCAGCTCGTCAGCCTCTTCCAGCGAGTCGAAACCCTCGCGGATGATGCAGTGGCAGGTGGTGCAGGCGCAGACGCCGCCACAGGCACTTTCCATCTCGATATGGTGCTCATGGGCCAGCTCGAGGATGGACGTACCGGTCTCAGCCTCTACAACCATGCCTTCGGGGCAGAACTTCTCGTGTGGCAGAAAAATGACCTGCGGCATCGTTATTCCTCAATCTCATTCAGGTTGCGCCCCGCCAGCGCGGCTTTCACCGTCGAGTCCAGGCGGCGGGCAGCAAAGGCGTCGGTCACTTGCGACAGACGCTTGGTCTGCTGCTCGATGGCGTAACCATCGGTACCTTTCATCAGTTCGGTCAGTTCCTGCACCTGCATGTCGATGGCCATGCGCTCATCTGCGTCGAGCAAGCGCTCGCCATCCGCCTCCAGGGCAGCCTGCACCGCTTCGATCAGGCGCTGGGCGTCGACCTGCTGCTCGCGCAGTACACGAGCAACCTTGTCGTCATTGGCGTGCTGAAACGAGTCCTTGAGCATCCTGGCGATTTCGCCGTCGGTCAGGCCGTAGGACGGCTTGACCTGGATGCTGGCCTCAACGCCCGAACCCAGTTCACGGGCGGAAACGCTGAGCAGACCGTCGGCATCGACCTGGAAGGTCACGCGGATCTTCGCCGCGCCAGCCACCATCGCCGGAATGCCGCGCAATTCGAAGCGCGCCAGGGAGCGGCAGTCGCTGATCAGCTCGCGCTCGCCCTGCAATACGTGGATGGCCATGGCCGACTGGCCGTCTTTATAAGTAGTGAAGTCCTGGGCGCGGGCGACGGGGATGGTGGTGTTGCGCGGAATCACCTTCTCCATCAGGCCGCCCATGGTTTCCAGCCCCAGGGACAGCGGAATCACGTCCAGCAGCAACAGTTCGCCACCGTCTCGCTTGTTACCAGCCAGGGTATCGGCCTGGATCGCAGCACCGATGGCTACCACTTGATCCGGGTCGATTTCAGTCAACGGCTGGCGAGCGAAGGCTTCGGCGACGGCGTCACGAACGCGAGGCACACGAGTCGAACCACCAACCATGACCACGGCATGCACGTCTTCCAGTTCGATAGCGGAATCACGCACTGCGCGGCGGCAGGCTTTCAGGCTGCGAGCGACCATCGGCTCGATCAGCACATTGAAGGCTTCGCGGGTCAGCTCGGCTTTCCAGTCACCATGGACGACTTCAACAGCCGCAGCATTGGTCAGGGCTTCCTTGGCCGCACAGGCGATTTGCAGCAAGTTGCGTTGCGCACCCGGATCGAGGTTGGCGGACAGGCCAGCGCTCTCGATGATCCAGCCAGCGATCGCGTGGTCGAAGTCATCACCACCCAGGGCGCTGTCGCCGCCGGTGGCCAAAACTTCGAAGACACCGCCGGTCAGGCGCAGAATCGAAATATCGAAGGTGCCGCCGCCCAGGTCGTAGATCGCGACCAGGCCTTCGGCGTGCTGGTCCAGACCGTAAGCCACAGCGGCGGCGGTCGGCTCGTTGAGCAAGCGCAGCACGTTCAGACCAGCCAGCTTGGCCGCGTCCTTGGTGGCTTGACGCTGAGCGTCGTCGAAATAGGCCGGAACGGTGATCACCGCGCCCACCAATTCACCACCCAGGGTCGCTTCGGCGCGCTGGCGCAGAACCTTGAGGATGTCGGCAGAGACTTCGACCGGGCTTTTAGGGCCCTGGATCGTGTCGATGAACGGCATGTGCGACTCGCCATCGACAAAGCGGTACGGCAGTTGCTCGCCCAATTGCTTGACGTCGGACAGACCACGACCCATCAAGCGCTTGACCGACAGCACGGTGTTCAACGGGTCGGTGGCGGCGGCCAGCTTGGCGGATTCGCCAACCTCGACGCGATCGGCGTGGTAGCGCACGGCAGACGGCAGGATGACCCGCCCTTCTGCGTCGGCAAGTGGCTCGGAAAGACCACTGCGCAATGCAGCGACCAGCGAATTGGTAGTGCCCAAGTCGATCCCCACAGCCAGACGACGCTGGTGCGGTTGAGGACTTTGGCCGGGTTCGGCGATCTGCAGTAGGGCCATCGTTATCAGGACTTATCTGTATATCAGGCGTGCGACCGGAGCGGCACTGGGTTAATCGTCGAGGCGCTCTTCTAACTGGCGCACTTCGTAGGTGAGCTTGTCGAGGAACTGCATGCGCCGCATCAGGCGTTCGGCCCGTTCACGTTGCGCGGCATCGTTCCAGCAAGCTGCGAAGCTTTGGTTCAGTTCATCCTGGGCAGCCTTCAGGCGACGCTTGAAGACGGCAACGCCATTGAGATCGGCGCTGTCCTGCAGGTCTTCGAGCTCTTCGCGCAACTCCATCTGCTGCAGCAGAAACTCCGGATCATGCACCGTGACCTCCAGCGGCAGCTCGCCACCATTCAAGGCGAGCAGGTAACGCGCGCGCTTGGGTGGGTTCTTGAGCGTCTGGTAGGCCTCGTTGAGGCTCGCGGATTGCTCTAGCGCCAGCCGCTGCTCTCGCTCGGAAGCGTCGGCAAAGCGGTCCGGATGAACACTGCGCGCCAACTCACGGTAGCGCGTAGCCAGCTGATCGAGGTCCAGATCGAAACTCGGTTGCAGCTCAAATAAAGCGAAATGACAAGGAGTACCCACGACAAGCCTCAGATGTTGAAGCTTTCGCCGCAGCCACATTCACCGCGTACGTTGGGGTTGTTGAACTTGAAGCCTTCGTTCAACCCTTCCTTGACGAAATCGAGCTCGGTGCCGTCCAGGTAGGCCAGACTCTTCGGGTCGATGATCACTTTTTCGCCGTGACTTTCGAACACCTGGTCCTCTGCAACCACCTCGTCGACAAACTCCAGCACGTAGGCAAGGCCGGAACAGCCTGTGGTGCGAACACCCAGACGAATCCCTTCACCTTTGCCGCGCCCGTCGAGGGAGCGCCGCACGTGTCGAGCAGCCGCTTCTGTCATGCTGATAGCCATCGGTGACTCCTTACTCGTCGCCAAAACTCGAAAATCAGATCAAGCCTTTCTTCTGCTTGTAATCGCGAACAGCCGCCTTGATGGCGTCTTCAGCGAGTACCGAGCAGTGGATTTTCACTGGCGGCAGGGCCAGTTCTTCAGCCAGCTGGGTGTTCTTGATGGTTTCCGCTTCGTCCAGGGTCTTGCCCTTCATCCACTCGGTGGCGAGGGAGCTGGAAGCGATAGCCGAACCGCAGCCGTAGGTCTTGAACTTGGCATCTTCGATGATGCCGGCGTCGTTGACCTTGATCTGCAGGCGCATCACGTCGCCGCACGCCGGAGCGCCGACCATGCCGGTGCCGACATCAGGGTCTTCCGCGTCCATCTTGCCGACGTTGCGCGGGTTTTCGTAGTGGTCGATGACCTTTTCGCTGTAAGCCATGATTCTCAATCCTCACTCATCAGGGCCGCTCTTGAGACCCTGTAGTTACGCTGCGTTTACCGCCGCGCTGCTACAGGACCTGTATCCGGCGGCTTCTTTGTTTAGTGTGCCGCCCACTCGATTTTCGAGATATCGACGCCGTCTTTGTACATGTCCCACAGCGGCGACAGAGCGCGCAGCTTGGTAACGGCCTCGCAGACTTTCTGCGCGGCGTAGTCGATTTCTTCTTCGGTGGTGAAACGGCCGAAGGTGAAGCGGATCGAGCTGTGTGCCAGTTCGTCGTTGCGGCCCAGGGCGCGCAGTACGTACGAAGGCTCAAGGGACGCCGAGGTGCAGGCCGAACCGGACGAAACCGCCAGATCCTTGAGCGCCATGATCAGCGACTCGCCTTCAACGTAGTTGAAGCTCAGGTTCAGGTTGTGCGGAACGCGGGCGGTCATGCTGCCGTTGACGTACAGCTCTTCCAGGTGTTCGACCTGCTTGTAGAAACGGTTGCTCAATGCCTTGATGCGCGCGTTTTCGGCAGCCATGTCTTCCTTGGCTACGCGGAAAGCTTCACCCATGCCGACGATCTGGTGGGTCGCCAGGGTACCGGAACGCATGCCGCGTTCGTGGCCGCCACCGTGCATGGTCGCCTCGATACGTACGCGCGGCTTGCGGCTTACGTACAGGGCGCCGATGCCTTTAGGACCGTAGGTCTTGTGGGCGGAGAACGACATCATGTCGACTTTCAGCTTCGAAAGGTCGATCTCGACCTTGCCGGTGGACTGAGCGGCGTCGACGTGGAACAGGATGCCCTTGGAACGGAGCAGTTCGCCGATCGCTGCGATGTCGTTGATGGTGCCGATTTCGTTGTTCACGTGCATGACCGAAACCAGGATGGTGTCGTCGCGCAGTTCGGCTTCGATCATCTCAGGGGTCACCAGGCCATCGGTACGAGGCTCGATGTAGGTCACTTCGAAACCTTCACGCTCCAGTTGGCGCATGGTGTCCAGGACAGCCTTGTGCTCGATCTTGGTGGTGATCAGGTGCTTGCCTTTGGTGGCATAGAAATGCGCCGCACCCTTGATTGCCAGGTTGTCGGATTCGGTGGCACCGGAGGTCCAGACGATTTCACGCGGGTCGGCGTTGACCAGGTCAGCGACCTGACGACGGGCGTTTTCGACGGACTCTTCGGCTTTCCAGCCGAACACGTGGGAACGGGACGCCGGGTTACCGAAGTTTCCGTCGACCAGCAGGCATTCACTCATTTTTTGCGCAACACGCGGATCAACCGGGGTGGTCGCAGAGTAATCAAGGTAAATCGGCAATTTCATGGACTATCTCCTAAATCAGGCTGGCTGGCGTGCCGCTAGCTCTTCGGCTGTCATTCGACGGCGGACGCTTCAATCTTGTCCAGGCGTGGCGCCTTGCTGTTGCAACGGCGTTGGTCTTGGCGCTGGGCTACTTCTTGCACCTCACGGCGAGTCACAAGATCAGCCAAGCTGATACCGCTCAGAAATTCGTGAATCTGCAAGCTCAGATCGCACCACAAGTGGTGAGTCAGGCAAGTGTCGCCGGAATGGCAATCACCCTGCCCTTGGCATTTGGTTGCATCGACCGATTCGTTCACCGCATCGATCACCTGGGCGACCTGGATGCCCTGCATGTCGCGGGACAATTGGTAGCCACCGCCCGGACCGCGCACGCTGGACACCAGATTGCTGCGGCGCAATTTGGCGAAAAGCTGTTCGAGGTACGACAGGGAGATGCCTTGGCGCTCGGAGATATCGGCCAGGGACACGGGCCCGTGCTGCGCGTGCAATGCCAGATCGAGCATGGCGGTCACGGCGTATCGGCCTTTTGTAGTCAGTCGCATGGACAATTACCACGGAGTTCGGAATGAGGCGAGTATGCAATTCCCGAGTATTTAAGTCAACTATTAGACCTAGTACTTTAGTCAGGATTACCCGCAAAAGAGCGGCAGCATCATAGCAAAGCCTGGCTGTGGACAGCCAGCAATACCGAGTTAGCGTTCTTCGCGAGCAAGCCCGCTCCCACAGGGGAATGCATTTCAAATGTGGGAGTGGCGGCGCGACGATTCGACTTGCTCGCGAAGGGAGCGACTCGGTCTAGCTGGCCTGACTCTGATCCTTGTCCTTCACACAGGCAAAGTCTTCTTCACGCAGCTCAGGCAGATCTTTCGCACAGTAATTGCTGCCCAGATCCTTCAACGCCCCGCACATCCCCTCCAGACGCCCATCGACTGCCTGCAGGTGATCGAGCAACTGACCAATGGCGCGCGCCACCGGGTCGGGCATGTCTTCAGTCACGCCGTAGGCATCGAAGCCGATTTTCTCGGCCATGGCCTTGCGCTTGGCGTCCTGTTCTTCGTCGGGCTTGACGATGATCCGCCCCGGAATACCCACAACAGTGGCACCCGGCGGCACTTCCTTGGTCACGACAGCATTGGAACCCACTTTGGCCCCGGCACCGACAGTGAACGGACCAAGCACCTTCGCGCCCGCCCCGACCACGACGCCATCACCCAAGGTCGGGTGACGCTTGCCCTTGTTCCAGCTGGTGCCGCCCAGGGTCACGCCCTGATAAATTGTCACGTCATCGCCGATCTCGGCGGTTTCACCGATGACGATGCCCATGCCATGGTCAATAAAGAAACGTCGACCGACCTTGGCACCCGGATGGATCTCGATCCCGGTCAACCAGCGACCGAAGTTCGACACCAACCGCGCCAGCCATTTCAGGTCCGCGCGCCACAGCATCGCCGACAAACGGTGAATCCAGATGGCATGCATGCCGGGGTAGCAGGTCAGGACTTCAAAAGCGTTACGCGCCGCCGGGTCTCGGTGGAATACGCTCTGGATATCTTCACGCAAACGCTCGAACATCATTAATCCTTCCGCTTAAGGAGCTCACCACGGGCCGCTTTTTGGGTTTCCGTGAGGATGCCACGCAAAATATTCATTTCCGCCCGGCTGACCGAGCTGCGTCCGTACAACCGGCGCAGGCGCGCCATCAAGTGCCGTGGCTTTTCCGGATCGAGGAATTCGATGGCCACCAGGGTCTGCTCCAGGTGCTCATAGAATCGCTCCAGCTCGTCCATGGTCGCAAGCTCAGCGCTTTTGACCGAAGCCACTTCTTCCTTCTCGACCTTGCTCGGCTGACCGTGGGCCGCCAGCCAGGACATGCGCACTTCATAACCCAACACCTGCACCGCCGCCCCAAGGTTCAGCGAACTGAACTCAGGGTCTGATGGGATGTGCACGTGATAATGACATCGCTGCAGCTCTTCGTTGGTCAGGCCGGAATCTTCACGACCGAACACCAGGGCGATTTCCGCACCCTGCCCGGCTTCCTCGACCACCTTCGTTCCGCATTCGCGGGGATCGAGCAGCGGCCAGGGAATGCGTCGGTCGCGGGCGCTGGTACCGAGCACCAGGTTGCAGCCGACCAGGGCATCTTCCAAGGTGGCGACGACTTGCGCGTTTTCAAGGATGTCACCGGCACCGGAGGCACGGGCATCGGCCTCGTGATGCGGGAACACACGAGGCTCGACCAGCACCAGCCGCGACAGCCCCATGTTCTTCATGGCACGCGCAGCCCCGCCGATATTGCCCGGATGGCTGGTATTGACCAGGACGACACGAATGTTTTGCAGCAAGGGAGGCGCTCTCGAACACAATAATCGGGAGCAGAATCTTACAGCTCATCCTACCGTTAAGCCATGAAAGCGAACGTCGTCCTTCTCCTGTAGAAACTTTCTGATAGAATGCCCGGCTTTCTTTAACAACCTTAGGTGACACATCCATGCAGCCCATGCTGAATATCGCGCTGCGCGCCGCCCGCAGCGCCAGTGAATTGATCTTCCGCTCCATCGAGCGCCTGGATACCATCAAGGTCGACGAAAAAGACGCCAAGGATTACGTATCCGAGGTGGATCGCGCCGCCGAACAGAAAATCATCGACGCCCTGCGCAAGGCCTACCCGAACCACTCGATCCTGGGTGAAGAGACCGGCATGCACGCCGGCACCGGCATCGAAGGCGAAGAGTACCTGTGGATCATCGATCCACTGGACGGCACCACCAACTTCCTGCGCGGCATTCCTCATTTCGCTGTCAGCATCGCCTGCAAATACCGCGGTCGCCTGGAACACGCTGTTGTCCTGGACCCGGTTCGCCAGGAAGAATTCACCGCCAGCCGTGGTCGCGGCGCTCAACTGAACGGTCGTCGCCTGCGCGTCAGCGGCCGCACCAGCCTGGACGGCGCCCTGCTGGGTACCGGCTTCCCGTTCCGTGACGACCAGATGGACAACCTCGACAACTACCTGGGCATGTTCCGCGCCCTGGTTGGCCAGACCGCCGGCATCCGCCGCGCCGGCTCCGCCAGCCTGGACCTGGCCTACGTGGCCGCCGGCCGTTTCGACGCCTTCTGGGAGTCGGGCCTGTCCGAGTGGGACATGGCTGCGGGCGCCCTGCTGATCCAGGAAGCCGGCGGTTTGGTGAGCGACTTCACCGGCGGTCACGACTTCCTTGAAAAAGGCCACGTCGTTGCCGGCAACACCAAGTGCTTCAAGGCAGTATTGACGGCGATCCAGCCGCACCTGCCGGCCTCGCTGAAGCGCTAAGCTTCCAGCGACAGAGAAAGCACCCTTCGGGGTGCTTTTTTTATGCCTGGAATTCATCCTCGATAACACCACGACCCCACTGTAGGAGCGAGCTCGCTCGCGATGGTCGTCAACGATAACGCGGGCATTCTGGATGAACGCGGTGCCTTTGGGTTCTTCGCGAGCAGGCTCGCTCCTACAGGGGATTGCGGTGGTGCATAAATCGCGAGCACAAAAAAAGCACCCCGCAGGGTGCTTCTTTTTTAATCCGGCCTCAGCAAATCACTGAGCTGCCTGATTCTCCGACAAGATCAACTTGCCTTCCTTATCCACCGGAATCTGGTTGCCTGGATCACGATCCATGCGCACTTTGCCTTCCTTGCCGTCCAGCGAATACCGCACGTCGTAACCTACAACCTTGTCACTGATGTCGTTAACCGTGTTACAGCGGGTCTGGGTCGTGGTGTAGGTGTCACGCTCTTGCATGCCTTCCTGCACCTTGTTGCCGGCGTAACCACCACCAACAGCACCTGCGACCGTGGCGATCTTCTTACCGGTGCCGCCACCGATCTGGTTACCCAGCAAACCACCTGCCAATGCACCGACCACCGTACCGGCGATCTGATGTTGATCTTTCACCGGCGCCTGCCGGGTGACCGCTACATCCTTGCATACTTCACGTGGAGTCTTGATTTGTGTCTTGACCGGCTCAACGGCGAGTACTTGTGCGTACTCCGGGCCGCTTTTAACCAGGCTGTAGGTGGCCACAGCACCCCCGGCAGTTACACCGACAGCACCCAGTACAGCACCAACCAGCATCGACTTGTTCACATGAACCTCCTGGACCATCACATGCGGAACGTGTCCGCGCTTCTCCCTGCCTTGGAGCACAAAAAAAGGCGCGAGTTCAACTCGCGCCTTTTTGGACTACATCACTGAAGGACTTTTCCTTCAAGGACGGTCGTCGACTTCCTTCTCGGTATTGGCCGGAGGAATGAGGTCTTCCGTGCTCAGGTTCAGCCAGATCAGCACCACGTTCGCGATGTAGATCGACGAGTAAGTACCCGCCAGAACACCGATGAACAGGGCGATGGAGAAGCCGAACAGGTTGTCGCCACCGAAGAACAACAGGGCCGCGATCGCCAGCAAGGTGGAGATCGAAGTCGCCATGGTCCGCAGCAGGGTTTGCGTGGTCGAGATATTGATGTTCTCGATCAGGCTGGCCTTGCGCAGTACACGGAAGTTCTCGCGAACCCGGTCGAATACCACGATGGTGTCGTTGAGCGAGTAACCGATGATCGCCAGTACCGCCGCCAGCACCGTCAGGTCGAAGGTGATCTGGAAGAACGACAGGATACCGATGGTCACGATCACGTCGTGGATCAGGGAAACGATCGCACCGACCGCAAACTTCCACTGAAAGCGGAAAGCCAGGTAGATCAGGATCCCGCCCAGCGCCATCAGCATGCCGAGGCCGCCCTGGTCGCGCAGCTCTTCACCCACCTGCGGGCCGACGAACTCGACACGCTTGACCGTCGCCGGGTTATCGCCGCCGACCTTCTGCAAGGCTTCGGCTACCTGGTGACCCAGTTGCGGGTCTTCGCCAGGCATGCGCACCAGCAGGTCGGTGGTTGCACCGAAGTTCTGCACGACCGCATCGTTATAACCGGCGCTCACCAGCTGCTCACGCACCTTGGAGACGTCGGCCGGACGCTCGTAGGTCAGCTCGATGAGCGTACCGCCGGTGAAGTCCAGGCCCCAGTTCATGCCCTTATGGAAGACACTGAATATTGCCAGTGCGGTAAGGAACAATGTGACGCCGAACGCGAAGTTGCGAACGCCCATGAAGTTGATTGTACGTAACATGGCAGCCCCTTAAATCCACAACTTCTTGAAGTCACGACCGCCGAAGATCAGGTTGACCATCGCGCGGGTCACCATGATGGCCGTGAACATCGAGGTAAAGATCCCGAGGGACATGGTCACTGCGAAACCCTTGACCGGGCCGGTGCCCATGGCAAAGAGAATCCCGCCGACCAGCAAGGTGGTCAGGTTGGCGTCGAGAATCGCGGTGAATGCCCGGCCGAAGCCTTCGTTGATTGCACGCTGCACGGTCATGCCGGCGGCGATCTCTTCACGGATCCGCGAGAAGATCAACACGTTGGCGTCGACCGCCATACCCATGGTCAACACGATACCGGCGATACCCGGCAGGGTCAGCGTTGCACCCAGCAGTGACATCAAGGCCAGCAGCATCACCATGTTCACCGTCAGCGCGACGGTGGCGATGAGGCCGAAGAAGCGGTAGATGGCCATGATGAACAGCGAGACGAACAGCATGCCCCACAGCGATGCATCGATACCCTTGGTGATGTTGTCGGCACCCAGGCTCGGGCCAATGGTGCGTTCTTCAGCGAAGTACATCGGCGCCGCCAGACCACCGGCACGCAGCAGCAGCGCCAGTTCGGACGATTCGCCCTGGCCGTTCAGGCCGGTAATGCGGAACTGCGCACCCAGCGGCGACTGAATGGTCGCCAGGCTGATGATCTTTTTCTCTTCCTTGAACGTCTGCACCGGCACGTCTTTCTCGACGCCGTTGACCACTTGCTTGACGTAAGTGGTAACCGGACGCTGCTCGATGAAGATCACCGCCATGCTGCGACCGACGTTCGAACGGGTCGCACGGTTCATCAGCTCGCCGCCGTGACCGTCCAGACGAATGTTCACTTCCGGAGTGCCCTGCTCACCGAAACCGGCTTTGGCGTCAGTCACCTGGTCACCGGTGATGATCAGGCCGCGCTCGATCAGTGCCGGAGGACGGTTGCCCTCACGGAACTCGAAGGATTCGGAAGTGGCTTTCGAAGCACCAGGCTCAGCGGCCAGACGGAACTCGAGGTTGGCCGTCTTGCCGAGGATACGCTTGGCTTCGGCGGTGTCCTGCACGCCCGGCAGCTCAACCACGATACGGTTGGCGCCCTGACGCTGGACGATTGGCTCGGCAACACCCAGCTCGTTGACGCGGTTACGTACCGTGGTCAAGTTCTGCTTGATGGAGTATTCGCGGATTTCCGCCAGCTTGGCCGGGGTCATCGCCAGACGCAGCACCGGTTGACCATTGAGGTCGGCCGGAACAATGTCGAAATCGTTGAAGTTCTTGCGGATGATCGAACGGGCCTGTTCGCGGGTCGCTTCATCAGAGAAGCCCAGCTGAATGGCACCATCGAGTTGCGGCAGGCTGCGATAGCGCAGCTTCTCTTTACGCAACAGACTCTTGACGTCGCCTTCGTAGACTTTCAGGCGTGCGTCGAGGGCTTTGTCCATGTCCACTTCCAGCAGGAAGTGCACACCACCGGACAAGTCCAGACCCAGCTTCATCGGGTGCGCAGCGAGGTTGCGCAGCCATTGCGGAGTGGTTTGCGCCAGGTTCAGTGCAACGACGTAGTCATCACCCAATGCCTTGCGCACGACGTCTTTGGCCGGCAGCTGGTCTTCAGCCTTGGTCAGGCGAATCAGACCGCCCTTGCCGCCCTCTGCCAGGGTGGCAGCCTTGACGTTGATCCCGGATTCCTTGAGCGCAGCGCTCACACGATCCAGATCAGCCTGATTGACTTGCAGCGCAGTGCTTGCACCGCTGACCTGAATGGCCGGGTCATCAGGATAAAGATTGGGAGCGGAATAAATCAGACCGATCGCCAGCACCGCCAGGATCAGAATGTATTTCCACAGAGGATATTTGTTCAGCATCACGCCGCCCGTTTATGACGCGGGGCGCCTTGCGCGCCCCGTCGATTGAAAATGAAGATGAAACTTAGATCGCTTTAAGCGTGCCTTTTGGCAGCGTGGCGGCGATGGCGCCTTTCTGGAACTTCATTTCGACGGTGTCGGAAACTTCCAGAACGACGAAATCGTCGGCCACTTTAGTGATCTTGCCGGCGATGCCGCCGGTGGTCACGACTTCGTCGCCTTTCTGCAGGCTGCTCAGCAGGTTTTTCTGCTCTTTGGCGCGCTTGGCCTGTGGACGCCAGATCATCAGGTAGAAGATGACCAGGAAACCGACCAGGAAAATCCACTCGAAACCGCCGCCCATTGGGCCGGCAGCAGGTGCAGCGGCGTCAGCCATGGCATTAGAGATAAAAAAGCTCATTTAGCACTCCAGTTGCAAATGTTGAATCTTGGGGTCAGTAAACTCAGTCCAAAGGCGGCACGGGAAGCCCGCGTTTGGCGTAGAAGGCATCGACAAAGGCGGCCAATGTACCCTGTTGAATAGCCTCGCGCAAACCAGCCATAAGCACTTGATAATGACGCAAGTTATGGATGGTATTGAGCATGCTTCCCAGCATTTCGCCGCACTTGTCCAGGTGATGCAGATAAGCGCGGGAGAAGTTCTGGCAGGTATAGCAATCGCAGGTCGGATCGAGCGGCGAATCATCATGGCGATGGAACGCGTTACGGATCTTCAGCACGCCGGTATCGATGAACAGATGCCCGTTGCGGGCATTACGGGTTGGCATCACGCAATCGAACATGTCCACACCGCGGCGCACACCCTCAACCAGATCTTCCGGTTTGCCAACGCCCATAAGGTAACGAGGTTTGTCAGCTGGCATCATGCCCGGCAGGTAATCCAGCACCTTGATCATTTCGTGCTTGGGCTCGCCCACCGACAGGCCGCCGATGGCCAGGCCGTCGAAGCCGATCTGATCGAGGCCTTCCAGGGAGCGCATGCGCAGGTCCTGGTGCATGCCGCCCTGCACGATACCGAACAGCGCCGCCGTGTTCTCGCCATGGGCTTCTTTCGAACGCTTGGCCCAACGCAGGGACAATTCCATGGAAATACGGGCGACGTCTTCGTCGGCCGGGTACGGCGTGCATTCGTCAAAAATCATCACGATGTCGGAGCCCAGGTCACGCTGGACCTGCATCGACTCTTCCGGCCCCATGAACACCTTGGCGCCGTCGACCGGAGAAGCGAAGGTCACGCCCTCCTCCTTGATCTTGCGCATGGCGCCCAGGCTGAACACCTGGAAACCGCCGGAGTCGGTCAGGATCGGGCCTTTCCACTGCATGAAATCGTGCAGGTCACCGTGCTTCTTGATCACTTCCGTGCCCGGGCGCAGCCACAGATGGAAGGTGTTGCCCAGAATGATTTCAGCGCCAGTCGCCTCGATATCCCGTGGCAGCATGCCCTTGACCGTGCCGTAGGTGCCCACCGGCATGAAGGCCGGGGTCTCGACGGTACCGCGCGGGAAGGTCAAACGACCGCGACGAGCCTTGCCATCAGTGGCCAGCAGCTCGAAAGACATACGACAGGTGCGACTCATACTGTTTCCTCTGGGCCCGATTCTTTAGGGGCAGTCGGCGCAGGATTACGCGTGATGAACATCGCATCACCGTAGCTGAAAAAGCGGTAACCGTTGTCCACGGCAGCCTTGTAGGCGGCCATGGTTTCGGGATAACCGGCGAACGCCGAAACCAGCATCAACAGCGTGGATTCGGGCAAATGGAAGTTGGTGACCAGGGCATCGACCACATGAAACGGCCGGCCCGGGAAGATGAAAATGTCGGTGTCGCCACTGAACGGCTTGAGCACGCCATCGCGGGCGGCGCTTTCCAGGGAACGCACACTGGTGGTCCCCACCGCCACCACACGACCACCGCGAGCGCGACAGGCAGCCACGGCATCGACCACGTCCTGGCCGACTTCCAGCCATTCGCTGTGCATGTGGTGGTCTTCAAGCTTCTCCACGCGCACCGGCTGGAACGTGCCAGCGCCAACGTGCAGGGTCACGAACGCAGTCTCGACGCCCTTGGCGGCAATCGCCTCCATCAGCACCTGATCGAAATGCAACCCCGCCGTCGGCGCCGCCACCGCGCCCAAACGCTCGGCGTAGACGGTCTGGTAACGCTCGCGGTCGGCGCCTTCATCCGGGCGGTCTATATAAGGAGGCAGCGGCATGTGCCCGACGCGGTCGAGCAGCGGCAACACCTCCTCGGCGAACCCCAGCTCGAACAACGCATCGTGCCGCGCCAGCATCTCGGCCTCGCCACCGCCATCGATGAGGATCTTCGACCCAGGCTTGGGCGACTTGCTGGACCGCACATGGGCCAGCACGCGATGACTGTCGAGCACCCGCTCCACCAGGATTTCCAGCTTGCCGCCGGAAGCCTTCTGGCCAAACAGCCGCGCCGGAATCACCCGGGTATTGTTGAACACCATCAAGTCGCCGGGGCGCAAATGCTCCAGCAAATCAGTGAATTGACGGTGTGCCAGGGCGCCGCTGACCCCATCCAGGGTCAACAGGCGACTATTGCGCCGCTCGGCCAGCGGATGGCGGGCGATCAGCGAATCAGGGAGCTCGAAGGTAAAGTCAGCAACGCGCATGATGGGGTGTCGTCTAGCAGGGCCGGGAAGTCTAGCGGAAATATCAAAAATTCTCCATGTACCTGATTGACCAGCGGTTATCTCATCTCTATACTTCGCCGCCATTGAGCCCTGATGGCGGAATTGGTAGACGCGGCGGATTCAAAATCCGTTTTCGAAAGGAGTGGGAGTTCGAGTCTCCCTCGGGGCACCATTTGCAGTACATAGACGACTACCAGCGTCTACGCAACACCACTAGAGCCCGCTAACTGCGGGCTTTTTGGTCTCTGGGGTTCCATCCCCGTCCCTTGCAAGCCAGCCTCTTTTTGGTACATTTTCTGTACAGATTCCAGTTCGAGAACCGGAGGTGTACAGCCATGCCCCTCACCGCCTTGCAAGTCAAAGCGTCCAAGCCTACCGACAAGCAATACACATTGGGTGATAGTTCGGGTCTTGCCCTTTTGGTTCAGCCGAACGGGCGCAAGTACTGGCATTTCCGCTATACGTACCTTGGTCGGCCGGCGCGGGTGTCGCTTGGTGTCTATCCGAGCATCTCCTTGCAGGAGGCTCGTGAACGGGCTGCTGAATGCCGGAAGCTGCTCAAGGACGACATCAACCCTGGCGCCAAGCGGCGGGATGACAAGCAGCAGCAACGGGAGGCTGGGCTCAACACCTTCAGGCGAGCAACGGAGTACTGGTATCAGTTCAAGGCCGACTCCGGCCGCAGCCATGCGACGCTAAAGAAGATTCGCGACTACCTCGACAAGGATCTGCTACCGGCACTCGGCGAGATGCAGCTGGAGCACATCACTCGCGCCGACTGCGCGAAGTTGCAGGCCAGCATCGAAAAGCGTGGGGCGTTCAATGTGGCAGACAAGGCTCGGACCTGGCTCAAGCAGATTTTCAGTCAGGCGATTGCACGGGGGTTGTGCGAACACAATCCGGCTTCAGAACTTCATGCCATCGCGTTGGTGCCGCCTCCCCCTGAGCACTATCCGCATTTGCGTGAAAGCGAGCTGCCGGAGTTTCTTCAGGCGCTGAGTAAGACCACCAGCCGGTTGCCGTCGAGGATTGCTTCGTGGATGGCAATACTGACGGCGAGCCGACCCGGCATGGTTCGGTATGCGACGTGGGATGAAATCGATTTTGAAGAAGGGACGTGGACCATACCAGCTGAACGCATGAAGATGCGCCGGGACTATGTCAGCCCCCTGCCCCATCAACTGATCGCGATGCTGATCAAGCTGCACCAATGCACTGGGCGCAGCCGCTACCTGTTTCCGGGTAGTGGTGAGAAACGGCCCGTCATCAGCGAGAACACGATCAATCTGGTGTTTGCCAAGATTGGCTACAAAGGGCGGATGGTGAGCCATGGCGTTCGCCACACCGCGAGCACGCTGCTGCGCGAACATGGGTGGCTGAAGGATCATGTTGAAAGCCAACTGGCGCATGTCGAGGGTGGCATTGCTGGGGAGTACAACCAAGCGCTGTACCTGACACAACGGCGGATCATGATGCAGTGGTATGCCGATTATCTCGATGCGCTCAGGGTTGGGATTACGGCGAGCCTGCGGGATCAGTTTGATACGCGGGTTAATCAGTTTCTGTCGCGCAAGTCTTCGGAGCTTCTCGGGGTCAACGCGGTCGATGGCGGCATCAGCGCCTTGGAAGATGAGCGTGGCGCATTCCAGCGCTAACACGCCAGTGAAATCTCCACAGCGTTGCCTTCCACGCGGGCCCTTCCAAGCAGGGCGGCAAAGCCGCCCTGCTTGGAAGGGCCTCACTTGAAAAACCTAAAAATCAGTGTAACCGTCTTCTAGAAACCACGGATTTCCATAGACGGCTTATGCCATTCGCAGCCGCAGAATTCTCGAAAAGTCGAGCCTTGACCCTGTCTATCGGCGAGCGTAGAAAAGATCGTGCAAGTGCTGTCGTTGACAGCAACCCAGGTAGCCAGAACCTTTAAGGCTACGCCACACCGTGGTGGTTCTCCCAAAGTGTGATTAGCGTCCGGCGGCTCGCACGGTCACAGCGATGTGATGGATGCCTACTTTTACCAGTGTGCCCACTGCGGCAACTCATCCCCTTTCATAGCTGCCCTGCAGCAACCAATCCGCTTGGCCACTCCCGTGCGCCAACCTGCGCCCGTCTCTTTCTCCCGGAAAGAGACGGGCGCTCCAACCGCTGCTGCAGCCCAACTCGTACAGGGCTTTGCGGCATTCCCCTTCGTGACAATTGGCGTGACAAACACCGAAGTCACCAGCAACAGCGATGCAGATGAAGGTGCCGCAGCCCAGGGAATGGACTGCACCTGACTGACAGTCAGGCATGCCCCGGTCATCGAATCACTGCCTTCACCCGACTCAGGATCTCGCGGCGCCGGTCTCGTCAGCCAGCGCAGCCTCCACCCGCCCACTTCCTCGGAAGTGTTCAGGAGGCCAGATCATGAGATGCCCAAGCTCCCGGTCGTAAGGAGTCGCCAGTCCCGCGTTAGTGGACAACCCTCACAGGTCGCAGGGGCCTTGATCCCTGATAACACTCAGCATTCATGGCGAGATGACGTGGGGAAGGTTTTAAGGTTTGGCTTCGAGAGGAGTTTGATCATGGCATTGGTCGGTAGACGGGACGGGCGGAACTTTGGCTATGGACGGCAACTGAGTTATGCCGGGCCACAGGCGCTACGTGATCTGTTTGGCGGCGGGCATTACGGGACGGTCAAAGCGTACAGTGATCGCTGGCAGGCGTTTGTGCGCTGGTGTCGGTCGGAGGATGGGCCAGGGTTTAACGATGCTCGGCAGATTGCTCGGCGGACTTTGCTCGAATACGCCAGATATCTGCGGCAGCAAGTTGAACAAGGTGAGCTCGCCATCGCCACCGCGCAAAACCGATTGTCCAGCGTGAACCGAACCATGGCCGCGCTTCGCGGTGATCTGAATGTGAAAGTACCGAGCCCGAGCAAGGCACTAGGAATGCAGCGCACCAGCGTTCGTTGCTCAGTGCCGCAAGGCCAAGATCGCGAACACGTGAAACGGATCGTCGACGTGCTTTGCGAACACCAGCAGCCGCGCGCCGCGGCCATCGTGCAGTTGGCGCGAGCCACTGGCATGCGCTTGCGCGAGGCCATTTTGGCCGACCTTCCCCGCCTAAAACGTGAAGCCGAACACTACGACAAAATCAACATCCAGGACGGCACCAAAGGTGGCCGCGGCGGCGCAACCGCGCCTCGTTGGATCACCGTGGATGACCATATTCGCGAAGCGCTCAGGTACGCCGAACAGGTCTCACCCGACGGTAGCCGCAACCTGCTGGCACCGAACGAGAGCTACCTCGATTTCCAACGGGAAATCGTCCGCCCCGCCCGAGATATCCTCCATACGCACGACCTCAAAGGCTTCCACGAACTGCGTGCGGCTTATGCGTGCGAACGCTATGAGCAGATCACCCATCACCTAGCACCCATTAACGGAGGCAGGTGCAGGCGCCTCGATCCACGCCTTGATCGAGAGGCACGCTTACAAATCAGCTATGAGCTGGGACATGGTCGAATCGACGTGGTATCGGCGTATATCGGTGGTCGGGTATGAATAAACCATTCGATATGGAGATCTTCTTGGCTGGGGTGCTGACTGGAGCACATGCCACACGCGAACGTCACATCCGCCAGGCCAAGACTATTCAAGCAGCCATTTCTGAACGCTGGAACCGAGATAATCCATGGACATGGCAAAGAAAACATCTCGTTTGGTTTTTGAACGACCACATGAACTCAAACTCGAAATCGACGCGCTACTACTACCTGCTGACTACAAACCTGATCACTCTGCGCCTAGGAAAATCCTGGAACTTTCCACGCTAGCCGAATGCCAGCAACTGCGCGCTCTGTATCCCTCACTGGCAGATTGAGCCCGCCAACGATTTGATTGGGACTAGGGCGGACCCCTTGAGCTCCTGAACCGAACCTCTGTTGTTTGATAACCTCTATGTTTTACTGATGGACTGAGGGTTGTAGCTCGAGGCTACAGGCTTCACCTGAGACGTAGAGGCTGAAGGCGGTGATAGACACTAGTCTGGTGGCGAAGCTAAGGGCTGAGAATGCAAGATTGGTTGCCTTGCTGGATGCTCATGGCATCGAATGGCGCCCGCCTGCTGAGCCAGTCAAAATAGCGATTGTCCAAGCAGAGCAATCACAGCAACTCGATACTGAAGGAAAGCTTGCCCTATTCCGAAGCTTGTTTCGTGGCAGGACGGACGTTTATCCCATCCGCTGGGAAAGCAAGGCAGGCAAATCAGGATACGCACCCGCTTGCGCAAACGAATGGAGGCCTGGCGTTTGTGAGAAGCCCCGAATTAAATGTGGCGACTGCGGTAACCGCCAGCTGCTTCCGCTGACCGATGAGGTGGTCTATCGCCATCTGGCGGGCGAAGTGGTCGCTGGTATCTACCCCCTACTCTCTGATGACACTTGTTATTTTTTGGCGGTCGACTTCGATGAGGCCGAATGGCGTGATGATTCCAAAGCTTTTGTGCAGTCATGCCATGAGCTGAACGTCCCGGTGGCGCTGGAAATATCGCGCTCAGGTCAAGGGGCTCATGGCTGGATTTTCTTTGAGCGTAATGTTCCTGCCTGCGATGCGCGCCGCCTCGGTGCCGCAATCATCAGTCATGCCTGTGAGCGCACCCGGCAGTTGGCGCTCAGCTCCTATGATCGACTGTTTCCAAACCAGGACTATATGCCCAAAGGCGGCTTTGGAAATCTCATCGCGCTCCCTTTACAAAAGCGCGCCAGGGCCCAAAACAATAGCGTTTTTGTAGACGACTCGCTTGAGCCTCATCCTGATCAATGGGCCTTCCTGGCATCGATTCAGCGCATGAGTCCAGAAGATATCCAGCCCGTTATTATCCAGGCGATGGGTAATCGGGACCCTCTAGGGGTCGCCTATGTCGATGACGAAGGTGATGCAGAACCCTGGAAAGATCGTGAATCGAGATCACGTAAATTGACATGCCCGTTGCCTGCTGCTGTCAACATCACGCTGGCTAACTTAATTTACTTTGAAAAGTCGGAATTGCCACAGCCATTGGCAAACCAGCTTGTCCGGCTCGCTGCCTTTCAAAATCCCGAGTTCTACAAAGCTCAGGCCATGCGCATGTCAGTATGGAACAAGCCAAGGATTATCGGCTGTGCCCAGAACTTCCCCAAACATATTGCGTTACCACGTGGCTGTTTGGATGCTGCGCTGGAGCTTTTAGAGGAAAACGGGGTTACCCCTATTCTTAAAGACGAACGCTTCGCGGGCGACCCCATCGACGTGAGCTTTCTCGGGACCCTGCGTTCTGACCAAGAGGCTGCTGTCAGCGCAATGCTAAGTCATGACACCGGTATCCTCTGCGCACCGACAGCTTTCGGTAAAACGGTGAGTGCTGCTGCGTTGATTGCCGCACGTGGCATTAACACGTTGGTGCTTGTGCATCGGACGGAGCTGTTAAGGCAGTGGCAAGAGCGCTTGCAGGCGTTCTTGGGAGTCGGGAATGGTGTCGTTGGTACTCTTGGGGGCGGAAAAGCGAAGCTTACAGGCATCATCGACATTGCCGTAATGCAGTCGTTATCGCGAAAAGGCGAGATCAGCGATCAGGTAAAAAACTACGGCCAGATCATCGTTGATGAGTGTCATCACCTATCAGCAGTGTCATTCGAGGCACTACTGAGGAGCGCGACCGCGCGGTACGTACTGGGACTCACAGCAACCCCAGTGCGCCGAGATGGGCAGCAGCCCATTATTTTCATGCAGTGCGGACCGATCCGACATTCTGCGCCTCGACCAGCGAGTGCGCCCCATGACCTATCTGTCGTGCCTCGATTGCTGCCCAAACCAATAGCGGTCCCCGACGGCTTTGGGATTCAGGACATTTTTCGGCGTCTAGCCGACGACTCTGAGCGGACAGCCAAAATCGTCTCGGAGATTGAGCTGGCGTACAACGAGGGTAGAAAAATTCTAGTGCTAACGGAGCGGACGGAACATGTGGATGCCCTTGAATTAGAATTGAAGCAGCGCGTGCATAACCTGTTCACGCTTCATGGGCGAGTGCCTAAGAAACAGCGCATTTCCCGTATGCATGAGCTTGAGTCCCTTCCCCCTGATGCTCCACGAGTGCTGTTGGCAACAGGAAAACTAGTAGGTGAAGGCTTCGATCATCCGCCGTTGGACACGCTGGTGCTGGCAATGCCCATCTCATGGAAGGGAATCCTTCAGCAATATGCGGGACGGTTGCATCGATCGCATGCCGATAAGGTCGACGTGCGAGTGATCGACTTCGTTGACGGGGGTAATGTCGCACTGCTGAGGATGTGGGATAAGCGCCAGGCGGGTTACAAAGCGATGGGCTACCGTATGGCTGATTCCATGGTCACCATGGACCTACTCTAACGTGGTTGACGGTCAACCTCCGTACCAGTCTCAGGATGCTTTTTTCGAGGACAAACAAAACCCCTATCTGTATGCGCAGATAGGGGTTTCGGAATTTAATCTTGACGATGACCTACTCTCACATGGGGAAACCCCACACTACCATCGGCGATGCATCGTTTCACTGCTGAGTTCGGGATGGGATCAGGTGGTTCCAACGCTCTATGGTCGTCAAGAAATTCGGG
>NZ_JAHBDN010000063.1:0-49881 GCF_019956445.1 Pseudomonas sp. BF-R-19 | reverse complement strand
CGGCGCGGTGTTGAAATACTTCCTGGCCCTGGAAGAAGGCATCAATCGCTTGCCCGGCTTCACGCCGGAGTTGCAGGGCGTGTACCTGAAGCAGGAAGGCGGGCGTACCCGGGCGTATGGGTACGTGCTCAAGGCCTGATGCTGCACGGGTCAGAAGTGCCCAACCTACAAGGTTCATGTGGTCAAGCAGTAAGCATTAGCCCCTGTCCGGCCGCGTGTTGCACGTCGCCGGACCCAGGTTCAAAACCCTGCAAAAAAGCAAGGAGTTTGCGATGGCTGATTCAAGCAAGAAAATGGGCCTGATGGGGCTCACGACGCTGGTAACGGTCAACATGATGGGCTCTGGCATCATCATGTTGCCCACCAACATGGCTCAACTGGGTGCCGTCTCGCTGCTGTCATGGATCTTCACCGCGATCGGCTCGATGGCCATCGCCTACTGCTTTGCTCAGTGTGGCGTTTTCTGCTCGCGCTCAGGCGGCTTGTCCGCCTACACCGAAGAAGCTCATTCGAAGTCGGGTTTTTTCCTCTGCTCGTACCTGTACTTCCTGTCCCTGGCCATCGCCAACGTGGCCGTGGCCATTTCGGCGGTGGGCTACATGACCGCCTTCGTGCCCTGGCTGGGCACGGGTGCGATTCCACTGTGCGTCGGCACGATCGGGCTGATCTGGCTGACCACCTTCGCCAACTTCGGTGGCCCTGGCATCACCGGCAAGATCGGTGCGTTCACGGTGTGGGGCGTGATCATTCCGGTCGCGGGCCTGAGCATCATCGGCTGGTTCTGGTTCAAGCCCGATGTACTGGCCGCCGCCTGGAATCCGCACAGCGTGGCGATCTCCGAAGCCATTGGCAAAGCCATACCCCTGACCCTGTGGGCCTTCCTGGGCATGGAGTCGGCGGCCCAGGCCACCGATGCCGTGGAAGACCCCAAGCGCAACGTGCCGCTGGCCTGCCTGTTCGGCACCCTGGGGGCCGCCGTGGTCTATGTGCTGTCGACCACTGTCATCCAGGGCATCATTCCTAACGCGGAACTGGCCAAATCCTCGGCGCCCTTCGCATTGGTCTACGCCACGATTTTCAGCCCGATGGTCGGCAATATCGTCATGGCCCTGGCGGTCATGGCCTGTGTCGGCTCGCTGCTGGGCTGGCAATTTACCCTGGCGCAAACCGCGAAGATGACGGCTGACCAGAACCTGTTCCTCAAGCTGTTCAGCAAGGTCAACTCCATGAATGCGCCCGTCATCGGCATGATTGTCTGCGGCGTGCTGCAGACCCTCATGGCCCTGTCGACCATCTCGCCCGATGCCGCCGCCCAGTTCAGCAAGCTGGTCAGCCTGGCAGCGGTCACCAACCTCATCCCCTATATCACTGCGCTGACGGGCCTGCTGGTGATCATGCACAAGGCCGGGGTCTCGTCGGCCATATACTCGCGTAACCTGGTGGTCTTGCTGATTGCCATAACGTACTCCTTGTACGCCCTGTATGCCTGCGGCAAGGATGCAGTGATGGGCGGCACCCTGGTGCTCGCTGTCGGCTACCTGCTCTATGGATTCCTCGCCAAGCGCTTCACCGAAGCGCCAGCGGCCAACCAGGCCAGGGTCGCAAACCCTTAGGCGTGGCCAACAGGACTGCACAGACATCTGCATACGGGGAAACCGGACATGAACGTACCATTTGCCACAACCACCAGACTGTTGCTGGCCTTCGCACTCTCGACGCTGCCGCTAGTGGCCGGCGCCAACACCCTTGAGCGGGTGCGCAGCAGCCACACCTTGACCTTGGGATACCTGCCTGACCTGGCCCCTTTCAGCAAGCAGGACGGCGACAAGGCCAGCGGTTATGCCATCGACCTGTGCCTGAAAGTCGCCGACAAGCTCAAGAGCGAACTGGGTCTGCCCGACCTGCAAGTGCGCTACCAGCCCGTCAAGATTTCGGACGAGGTCAACGCCGTGAGTCAGGGTAAAGTCGATATTCTCTGCACGCCGACACCGCCCACCCTGGAACGGCGCAAGATGATCAGTTACTCCATACCGATCTACACCGCCGGCCTCTCGGTCGTGGTGCGCAACGATGCTGGCGAACCGCTGCTCAATGTGCTCAATGGCAAGGTCGCCAATACCGGCCCGACCTGGCGTGCCAGCATCAACAACGGTCTGGCCAACCAAACCTACGCGACTCTGGAGGGGGGCGTGACCGAAGACTGGATTCGCGAACAGATGCGCCTGCTCAACGTGATCGCTTCGCTGGTGACCGTGGCCAACAACGACGAGGGCGTCAAGCTGGTCGCCGAGGGCAAGGCCGATGCCTTCTTCTCCGAACGCATGCTGCTGCGCAACGAAGTCGCCAAGGAGGGCGCGGCCAAGAACCTGATGCTCCTGGACCGCATCTTCGAGTACTCGCCGGTGGCGATGATCGTGGATCGCAACGACGAAGACTTCCGCTTGCTGGTCGATATGGCCCTGAGTGAAGCCTATTACTCGGGCTTCATAGAAAAGGCCTACGACCAATACCTGGGCGGAACCAACGCTACCGTGAAAAAACTGTTCCGGGTGTATGCGTTGCCTTAGTGGCATCGTGCAAACCTGTGGCGAGGGAGCTTGCTCCCTCGCCACGGGTGATTTAATTGGCTCGAGCCAGCGTCAATTCGCCAGGACCATGGCGAAGTAGCCGAGGACCGTCAGCAGGATTCCTGAGACCTCTGTCACTGAACAACAGCAGAAAACTCAGTCCACAGCATTTATCAATCAGGTTGACGAGCCTCCTCAAGGGGACCTGCTACAGTCATTCAGAGTTTGTTCAAGGCAAAACCTGCAGCTAAGTAGCAATCTACTCAGGAGCTTTGTTATGCGAATCGTCGCGGCCGCTGTGTGCACACTCCTATTCTCCCTGGCTTTGCCATCAATCTCGTTTGCCGGTTCCAATTGCGATGATGCGGGCAGTGCAAGTGATGTCAGAAACTGCTTGAAAAACAGCAATGATCAAAAAGGGCAAGGCAATTGCAATGACAATGGCAATTGCGGCAAAGCCAAGGACAAGGCCAAAAATAATGATGATGACGATTACTCGGTCAGTTGCATGGAGATCAATAACCTTGTCCTGCGTCGTCAGTGTCTTGATAAGCGCAGAGATTGAATGTCGGGATCGCACCAGCTGATCAGCCAGGAATGACTGTCGGCACTGCATCAGCATCACCCTGATCGTGACTGTGCGAGCGACCACATCCAGACGCTCAAAACCGCGAGCAACACGAAGGCGAGCTCGCTTGGCCACAGGGGCATGGGATGCCCATCAATGAGAACCTCGGGGCGAATAATCAGGCGCCCCAGTTGCGCCAAGGCCATCAGTGCGTAGACGGTGCCGGCCACTCGCAGCCCAATGATCCGGGATTTCATGCTGTTCTCCTCAACCTGACTATTAACGTGACAGGCGAGCAAAAGCGTTGTGTTTGCCAGCCCGGTGAACGAAGCCGTGAAGGGGCGGCCAGCCTTGGCGTGCTCCTTTGTAAACATGGCCCTCGGAAAACACTAAACTACGAAACGCCCGCTGAACGATTTAGCCGATCTATTGCATCGACCGGTTGAATCCACACCTCATAACGGACATTCGATACCGAGTGAGTATCCCTTGATCACTCCAGTTCGTTATCTAGCACTCGCCACCGCTACTGTTTCGCAGCGAGAAATTACTCGGAGCTACTCCATACCAGCGCTTGAATGCCTGGGAAAAGCTCGACAGGTCGCTGAAACCCAGGCGCTCGGCAATCTCGCTGAGGCTCAAGCGTTTGTCGTTGAGCATCTCGATGGCGCTGCGGCTGCGGGCCTCGGCCAGCAAAGCACGGAAGGTGGTGCCTTCATCGTGCAGGCGGCGCTTGAGGGTGCGAGTGCTGACGTGGATCAGGCGGGCCATGGCGCAAAGGTCCGGTGGCGTGGTGTCGGCACTGGTCAGGTAGTGCTGGACCAGCGCCGTCATGCCGGAACGGGCGATTCGCCGTTGCATCAACTGTGTGCACATCTGCTCGCACATGCTTACTGTGACGGCGTTGGCTTGTGGCAAGGGGCGCGTCAGGAATGAGCGATCAAAGGCAAGGCTGTTGCTGCTGGCTGCGTAGGCAGGCGCCAGCCCCAATAAACGGTCGTTATCGCACTCGTGAGCTGGACCGGCACGTAACGTGAAGCGCGACAGCGAAAAGTCATCGCCCCCCAGTTCCTTGAGCAACAGCGCCCCCGCTGCCATGTCCCGGGCCAACAGAAAATCGCGCAGGTCGGGTGCCAACCCGGGCGTGGCGAAAGTCAGCACACCTTCACTGCCTTGCTCTTCATAGGTCACCACGGTGAATGCGTAGGTCAGCGGCAAAAAGCTCAGTGCCAGGGCTAGTGCATCCCCGGTGGTCGCGCTGCTGATCAGGCCGTAACCAAACAGGCCATAGGTCGAGAAGTGATAGCGCGCACCGACTTCGAAGCCAAGCCCCGGAGGATGACCGAGCAACTGCAACAGATTGCCGGTCACCCGCAGTTCCTGATCGGCAGTCAGCTCCAGATTCGGGTCGGCCAGTTGCGCTGCCGTCAGCCCCGAGCCGGCCAGTATCGCGCTGGCCGCCAAGCCTTTTTCGACGCCGAACTGCACCAGCAACAAGGCGCTGGCCGGGCCACGCAGAAAATCCCGAAAGCTCATACCCATGTGCCTGTGGCGAAAGTTTGGCCCGAATAATAAAGCAATTGTCCCATTCCAGCATTCGGTTCTTTATCAATGGCCGTCACCATCCTTTACGCACGGTTCGTCGTTTAACCAACCATAAAAGGCCGTTGCGGCACCTGGCGAAAACCAGGAGGCGCAATTGTGTGTTTTCGGGTAACCCCGCAAATCTCGCACTGCCTTGCACAAGGGAGAACAACAATGAAAAAGACCTTCGATTACATCGTAGTGGGCGGCGGTTCCGGTGGTTGTGTGGTGGCCGGTCGGCTGAGCGAAGATCCGGACGTCAGTGTTTGCTTGCTGGAGGCCGGTGGCGGCGGGCAGTCCAGCCTGGTCAATATCCCCGCAGCGATGGTGGCAATGGTGCCGACTTCGGTGAATAACTGGGCCTTCGACACCGTCCCGCAGATGGCGCTGGAAGGGCGCAAGGGCTACCAGCCACGGGGCAAGGCACTGGGTGGCTCCTCAGCGATCAACGCCATGATCTACGTGCGGGGTCATCAATGGGACTACGACCATTGGGCCGCCCTGGGCAATAGCGGTTGGGCATTCAAGGATGTCTTGCCGTACTTCCGTCGCAGTGAGCACAACGAGCGCATCGACAACGTCTTGCACGGGCGGGGCGGGCCGTTATGGGTCAGCGATTTACGTTCGGACAATCCATTCCAGCAACGCTTTCTGCAGGCGGCCCGCGAGACCGGTTTGCCGCTCAACGACGACTTCAACGGTGAAGAACAGGAAGGCGTTGGCATCTATCAAGTCACGCAAAAGCACGGTGAGCGTTGCAGTGCGGCGCGCGCATATCTGTTGCCGTATGTGGGGGTGCGCAACAACCTGACCGTCGAAACCCGGGCCCAGGTGCAACGGATCCTGTTCGAAGGCACTCGCGCCGTGGCTGTCGAGGTGCTGCAAAACGGTCAGCTACGCACCCTGCGTGCCAAGCGGGAAGTCATCCTCGCCGCCGGGGCCTTCCAGACCCCGCAACTGTTGATGTTGTCGGGCGTGGGGCCGAAAGAACAACTGCAACGCCATGGCATCCCGCTCTTGCAGGACCTGCCGGGTGTCGGGCAGAACCTGCAAGACCATCCGGATTTCGTTTTCGTCTACAAGACCTCAAGCCTGGATGCCATGGGCGTTTCATTCGCCGGCAGTACCAGAATGCTCAAGGAAGCCGGCCGTTTTCGTCGGGAACGTCGAGGCATGCTGACCTCGAATTTTGCCGAGGGCGGAGCGTTTCTCAAGACGCTCGAAGGGCTGGATAAACCGGATATTCAATTGCATTTTGTTGTCGCCCCGGTCGAGGACCATGCGCGCAAGTTGCGCCTGGGTCATGGGTTGTCGTGCCACGTTTGCCTGTTGCGTCCGCGCAGTCGCGGAACCGTATCTCTGGCCAGCAAAGACCCGCAAGCGGCACCGTTGATTGATCCGGCGTTTCTTCAGGACCCGCAGGACCTGGAAGACATGGTCGCGGCATTCAGACTGACACGCCGATTGATGCAGGCACCGGCGCTGACCAACTGGATCACCCGCGACCTGTACACCGAAGGGGTCGACACCGACGAGCAGATCCGCACCGTACTGCGTCGTCGTACCGACAGTGTTTATCACCCGGTGGGCACTTGCCGCATGGGCGATGACCCACTGGCCGTGGTCGACGCGCAACTTCGCGTACACGGTCTGCAAGGACTGCGAATCGTCGACGCATCGGTGATGCCGACCCTGATCGGCGGCAACACCAACGCACCGACCATCATGATCGCCGAGAAAGCCGTTGACCTTATTCGCGGCATTCAGCGGGTGTGTTCGTCCGCCTGGTCTGAAACCCCAGCCACCACTAAAAACAACAACGGGGCACCTTATGTCGTTGCATGAAGTTGAAACCGGTCGCCAGTCGGCAACAGCCTTGAGCGCCATCATCATCGGCAGCGGTTTTGCCGGTATCGGCATGGCCGTTGCCTTGCAAAAGGCCGGTGTGAAGGACTTTGTGATCCTGGAGAAGAAACAGGACGTCGGCGGTGTCTGGCGGGACAACAGTTACCCCGGCGCCGCGTGCGACGTACCTTCGCACCTGTATTCGTTTTCGTTTGAGCCGAACCCGGACTGGAGCAGGGTGTTCGCGCCCCAGGTAGAGATTCACACCTATCTGCGGCATTGCGCCGACAAGTACGGACTGGACAAGCACATTCGTTTCGGCGCCGAAGTGGTGTGCGCCGAGTTCGATGAACGCACGTCGCTGTGGCACGTGACTCAACAGGATGGCAGCGTCCTGAGTGCATCGCTGTTGATCAGTGGCACCGGTCAGTTGAGTCGCCCGGCGTTCCCGAAACTGGCGGGTATGCAAACCTTCAAGGGGCACGTGTTCCACTCGGCGACCTGGGACCACAGCTATTCGCTGGCAGGCAAACGCGTGGCGGTAGTCGGCACCGGTGCATCGGCCATACAGTTCGTGCCCGCGATTGCCGGGACTGTCGGGCACATGAAAGTGTTCCAGCGCTCGCCCGCGTACCTGATGCCTCGACCTGATCGGGCTTACTCCGAGCGGATAAAATCATTGCTGCGCAACCTGCCCTGGACGATGACTGCGTACCGCGCTTCGATATACATGCGCTACGAGTCCCGGGCACTGGCGTTCACCCGATTCAAGGGTTTGATGAAGTGGGCCGTGGGCGTTCCGTTCCGTCGACTGCTGTCCGAGCAAGTGCCGGACCCGGTACTGCGCAACAAACTGACTCCGGATTATCCGTACGGCTGCAAGCGTATCCTGCTGTCCAGCGAATACCTCAAGACCATGAGCCGGTCCAACGTGGAGTTGGTGACCGACAGCATTGCGCGAGTCACTGAAAGCGGCATTGAAACTGTTGACGGCCAGTTGCATGAAGTCGATGCGATCATCTACGGCACCGGGTTCGCGGCCACCGAGTTTCTGTCGCCGATGCGTATCGTCGGGCGCAATGGCGTGGACCTTAACCATGCCTGGCGCGATGGCACCCGCGCGTATCTGGGGCTGACGGTTGCGCAATTCCCCAATTTCTTCATGTTGTATGGGCCCAACACCAACCTGGGCCACAACTCGATTGTCTACATGCTGGAAAGTCAGATCGCCCACGTCATGCGCTGTTGGCGCACGATGAAGGGCACCGGTGCCAACACCGTGGAAGTCGACTCAAGCGTGTATGAGCGCTTCCATGGGCAGGTCCAGCAACGCCTGGCCAACACGGTGTGGAACGGCTGCAAGAGCTGGTATGTGGATGACGCTGGCAACAACAGCACCAACTGGCCGGGTTTCACCTTGAGCTATCGCTGGTTGACGCGGTTTTCCGGGTTGCATGCATACCGCTTCACACGCGAGTTTGAAGGCGGCACGACCGTTGGCGAATCCCGCGACTGGCCGGAAAAATTGAGCGCCGGATTCCTGAGGTTTTTTTTGCGCACCACGTTCCGCTCGCTGATCGGGCCGGGGTTGGCTGCGCCAGCGCAGAGAAAGGTCGTGAGCCTATTGTCCACGTTGATGCCTGGCACTGGCGGCGTGATTCGTTATCGCCAACAGGCCAACGGCGTGCCGGTGCAGGTGGTCGCACCGATGCAGGGTGAAAACGGCGGGGTCATTCTGTACCTGCATGGCGGGGCGTTCTGCCTTGGCTCGCCGGGTACGCATTGGAGCATCACCAGCCGCTTGGCCAGGGCCTCGGGGATGTCGGTGTGGGTAGCTGATTATCGCCTGGCGCCAGAACATCCTTGCCCGGCGGCATTGGACGATGCGCTGGCCTGCTATCAGGCACTCCGGGCTCAGGGGTATGCCGCTGACCGAGTCTTCCTCGCCGGTGATTCGGCGGGCGCCGCGCTGGTGTTGGCTCTGGCGCTCAAGCTGCGTGATCTTCACCCGCATTTCGCCGCCGGCATGCTCCTGATGTCGCCAGTGGCTGACGAAAGCCTGAGCGGTGCTTCCATGACCTCGCGGGTCGAACAGGATCCGATGATCCGGCGCGGCTGGCTGGAGCAAGGGCTGCGCTGGTATGCCGGTACGCAGGTGATGGACAATCCGCTTGAGGTGGATCTGCAAGGGCTGCCGCCGATGTTGATCCAGGTCGGGGACCATGAGCTGCTGTTGTCTGACGCCACCCGATTGGCCGAGCATGCGCTTGACAGCGGGGTGAATTGCCGCCTGGAAGTGTATGCCGCACGTTGGCACGTGTTCCAGTTACAAGCCTTCTACCTGCATTCGGCGGCCAAGGCGTTGAAGACCCTCGGCGCATTTGCCCGGGAGCAACTGGCACGCACGAAGCCTGATATGGCGTAAAGCCAGGAGGACAAAAGCCCACCATCCTCTGAGAGGGTGCTGGGCTTTTGTTCAGCGCCTGGCCTGCCGGGCGCTGTGATCACACAGTTGGGCAATTCGCGTGATCTGTTATGCCGTGGATCTGTTCGGTGGAGGTGCGGGTGCGTTGTCGCTAAAGGTGAGCGCGACCAACGGATCGGAAAATGCTTTCGGATGCTCGGCCAGGGTGCGCTCAATGGCTCTGCGATGTCGGGACTCGATCAGGTACCAGGCAGTCAAATAAATTTGAAATGCACGGCGATGCTCGACAGAATCGCGCCCCTGTCTGGCCAAAGGTGTCGGACGTTCGTGGTGAAAAGGGGCAGCAGTTGAACGAGCAGACTATGTCCATGCGCCTGGAGCGCGTGGCGGCGCATGTGCCAGCCGGTGCGCGCCTGGCCGATATTGGCTCGGATCACGGCTACCTGCCGGTGGCGTTGATGCGCCGTGGCGCCATCGTCGCGGCGGTGGCCGGCGAGGTGGCCTTGACGCCGTTCCACTCGGCCGAACGCACTGTGCGCGAAAACGGCCTGGACCGGCAGATCACCGTGCGCCTGGCCAATGGCCTGGCGGCGATCGAGCCAGGAGACGGGATCACGGCGATCAGCATCTGCGGGATGGGCGGCGAAACGATCCGCGACATCCTCGACAGCGGCAAGGCATGCCTGAGCGGTCAGGAACGCCTGATCCTGCAGCCCAACGGCGGCGAGCAGCCACTGCGTCAATGGCTGATGGAAAATGGCTACCGCATCCTCTGCGAGGAAGTGCTGCGGGAAAACCGCTTCGACTACGAAATCATCGTCGCCGAGCGCGCCGGGCCGGTGGAGTACACCGCCGAGGAGCTGTACTTCGGCCCGTTGCAGATGCAGACGCGCAGCCCGGCGTTCCTGGTCAAGTGGCAGCGCAAGCTGCGCCAGAAGCAGAAGACCCTGGCCCAATTAGCCCGGGCGCAGCAAGCCGTGCCCGAGGCGAAAGTGCAGGACATCGCGCGCCAGGCCCGGTGGATCAGCGAACTGCTGGCTTGAGCACCGTCCCGGCTCGTTTGGTGTTTCAGGCCGCAGCGCTCACTGCTACGCCTTTTTCCCCCGCCGCAACGTCATGCAGGGAAATCCTTGAAGTTTCCGGCAATGCCAGCCCGCCCGCCAGCGCGAGCAATGCAATCGCGATCAGATAGAACGCCGGCGACAAGTTGCTGCCGGTCGTGCTGATCAACCACGTCGCCACCAGCGGTGCGGTGCCGCCGAAAAGGGTATATGCCATGTTGTAGGTGATAGCCGAGGCGGTGTATCGAGTACGGGTAGGGAAGGTTTCCGAGAGCAAGGCCGCGGTGACCACGCCACACAACACCGCGCCAATCGCCAGGAGCATGACGCCGATGATGGACGCGACGAACGAGCCGGAGCTGGCCATCAGGAACGATGGATACACCACCACAATCAACAGCGCGCAAGCCGTCATCACCGTGATTCGACGCCCGACCCGGTCCGAATACAGCCCGGCCAGCGGGCAGATCGCTGCAGCGAATAGCAATGCAATCAGTGACACCAGCAACGCTGTTGCGCGACTCAGGCCACCGGCGACTTGCAAGTAGGTCGCGAAATAGGTGGTGAACATATAAAACGAGAGTGCCGTGAGTGACACAAAAGCACCCAGGCAACAGATCGCCGCACCATGATTGCGCAAGGTTTCCTTGAGCGGGGAATGGGCGACTGCGTGTTCCTCGGTCACCGCCTGGAATGCCGGAGTCTCATCGAGCTTCCAGCGCAAGTAAAGACCCACCAGGCCCAGCGGCGCGGCAATCAGGAACGGCAGGCGCCAACCCCAGCTACCCATAGCTTCGGCCGACAATGAAGCCTCGAGTGCGTAGGCCACCACGGCTGCCGCGGCGAAGGCGGAAAATGTCGACACCGGAATGAAGCTGCCGTACCAGGCGCGTTTATCACTCGGTGCATGCTCCATCAGGTAGGCACAGGCACCAGCGTATTCTCCCCCGGCGGAAAAGCCTTGGGCGCAACGGATCAGGGACAGAAGAATCGGCGCCATGACCCCGATTGCCGCATAGGTGGGCAGCAGACCGATCAAGGTCGTCGCACCGGCCATCAGCAGAATCGTCATCGCAAGGGTTCGCTTGCGGCCGATCCTGTCCCCCAGCATGCCGAAGAAAATCCCGCCAAGGGGTCGAAACGCGAAGGCCACGGCGAATACCGCAAAGGTCTTGAGCAGCGCGGCACTGGCATCGCCGCTGGGGAAAAATTGCTGGGCGATGGTCGTGGCCAAAAAACCGTAGACGGCGAAGTCGAACCACTCGACGAAATTGCCGATGCCGGCGGCCACAATCACTTTTCTCAGCGTTGCTGGGCTGACTTGTTCTGTCGTTGCGCTTGTCATGCTTGACCTCGGCAGTTCGTGAGTATGCTATCGATTATCGGGGCAGGCACAGCGGCGGTTCACTTCAAAAGTGTCACCCACATAGTCAGTACCGACTTCATGCCGTTGAATCAGGCATGATTCGCGCCAGATTGGCCGGTAGTCGCGGGTTGCCAAGGGCGCTATTGACCCAGGGTGAAGAAAGGGCGGTGTTGTTCTCGAGTTTGTAAGGCGCTGACGGTATTGTCGATCGTCGGGATCAGATCGATTTAAAGGGATGAAGATGACATTGACAGTCGAAAGCCTGGTCAGGATCGCAATGGCCAATCCAGTAAACGCAGAAATTTCCACTCGCTTGCCTGAGCTCGGTTTGAACCAATGCCTGCTCACGGCCGGTTGCTTGTTCCAGGCCGTGTGGAATCACCAGTCACAGCTCCCGCCAGAGTGGGGAGTGAAGGACTACGACGTCTTTTACTTCGATGAGGATCTGTCCTGGGAAGCAGAGAATGAGGTCATCCATTGCGCTCAGCATCTGTTCCAGGACCTCGACGTGAACGTCGAAATGAAGAATCAGGCTCGCGTTCACCTGTGGTACAGCCAGCGGTTTGGCGGGGATTATCCTCAGCTTCAGTCGGCTAAGGACGGGGTTGATCGCTACCTGATTGCCGGCACCTGCATTGGATTGGATGTTGAAACTGGCGAGGTCTATGCGCCCAACGGCCTGGCCGACACAGAGCACGGGCTACTTCGAATCAATCCAAAGAATCCCAGACCAGACCTGTTCGATCAGAAGGCGAAAAGTTATCAGGCTCGCTGGCCCTGGCTCAGGATTGTAGAGCCCCCACTGTCAGTAGTGCCACGACTCTGAGAAGAGTGAAGAGATCAAAAAACCATGACATGGCTGTTACCGGACGTGGGGGCATATCCGGATTTGCAAGCTAACGCTCAAGAAACACAAACTTGATCGTCTGGCGATACCGTTCAGTTTTTCTTCTTGATCAGTTTATTAATGTAGTACTTCAGGCTTAAACGATCTTTGGGCCTTGGTTTGTAGTGGGTTTTGTTTCTTTGTGCCGGATCGATCGCCATGGTTCCCGCGGTGTAGTAATAAAGCGCGATAGACCTGCGGGTGATGTGTTCCGGAGTCGTCAAAGGCTCCGGGTGCCCATGATTGCTGTCCTTGTCTGTGTTGAAAATGACGCAGCGATTATAAATGGGCAGGACTTTTTTAAGGCAGGTCTTCATGCCGACATCCCAAAGTTCCAGGTTGCCGCCGTACTCTTCTTGCCAGTCTTCATTCAGATAAATGATGATATTCAGTCTGCGCTCAACATTAAGTTTTTTGTTGAGCCTGAAGTCTGAGTGCACCCCCAGGAAACCACCGCTTTTCGTTTCATGCAGGCCGCCACCGGTAAAGTAGGGGTCGGGTATCAAACCTTCGATGCCTGTGAGCTTTTCAAGAAACTGCAACATGGGGGCCGAGTTAAAGGCGTTGAAAACAGTCTTCAAATAGGGGGGGCATTCGTTGGGACTGATTTGACGTTTTCGTTGACCTTTATAGCCGCGCTCGTAGAGCATTTCATTGTTGGTTGGCTCGACCGGGAAGTGCGAGCAGATGCTCGCAATCAGGTCTTCGTGCAAGAAGTTGTCGATGACTATGTGCGGAAATGGCGTAGCCTGAACATAGCGACTGGCCAACGAGGCACCAAGGGCGCTGGCGGCATTCTGGTCGAAATCAAGCTCCGGGGACAGGGTGATAGGTAGTGCTTGAGTGATGGGTGCCATTACCGCTCCAATAACTTGATATAAAGACTTGTGGGTGACTTCAAGCAGGGTTTGACTCACTGCTCGTTGCGCCTGTTCGTAGCTTAATTTTTTCTGTCGTCCTTGTTCAGACGCTTAAGGATATTGTTGTACATTTTGGTTCGTCTATGAGTTTTGTCATAGCCGCCAGCCGCTGCAACAGTGCCAGCCTGAATGTGATCCAGATAACTGAAGATTTTACGCGGTGATAACATTTCAACGGCATAGCCAAGCTCGGTCATGCGGTCCTGGAGAGTATAGCCAGGTACACGATCGTCCATCGAAAAATGCATGTTGTGCTGTTTGATAAGCTTGCTGTTCCACAATGTGCAGAAACTTTTCAAGTACACTTCTTTGTACGGTTTTGGTTCTCTGGAACGCAATCCCATGGAGATTTTCAGGCGTCTGAAATGGTGCTTGAATAGTCGTGAGCTAAAGCGCCAAAGAGTTCTCGCGGTGCCACGGTTTATTTGCTCGACACAACCGACGGCCACGACTTTTGGGTTCTTCAAGCATTTATTCAGCATCATCGGAAAAACGTTTTTATCAAAAACAAATGTGTCAGTGTGCATCAGGAATAAATAATCGGTATCAATTCGTTCCAGAACCAGGTCAAGTGCTTTGCCATGCGCGATATGGCCTGCTTCTGGCTCGGAAACAGAACGCTCGATTAAATTGATCCAGTCAAGCGTTCGTAAGTACTCAGTGCTTTCATCGGCGGAATAGTTGTCAACTACCCATACCGGGACGCTGTTGCTGCCAAAATGCTGGTGCAATAAGTCCAGGCATATCTTGGTGATTTCTGGTGTTTTGTAATTTACTATAACTATGCTGAAGGCTTTGGAGCTTTCGGCCAGTAAATCAGGGTTGTTCATTGTTCATGTGCTCAATGTTGTTATACTTAATTGTGGAAATAATTTAACCTGTATACAGCTTTTGCTTGTTTTTCGCGCAAAATCTTGCGTGACTATAGAGCACAATTCGTTAAGTCGCTTTGTCATGCATTATAACCATGGCTTACTCAGACCTGATGGAGAGCAGTAGAAGCGGACTTCATCGTATAAGGATCTGCTCTATAGGTAAACATTTTGACTTGATTCGTTACATCCGGAGGCTGGTCAGGCGAGCGTCTTGGGACGGTGTGAACCGAGCTTGCGTAAGGCATTCAGGTGATTTGTTACGTCATACGGTGTGCCGGCACCTGCAGAGCCTTCCCGAACAAGGAGTCACGTGCTGCGTACATGTGCCGGTTGAGCGTGTGTGAGTGCGTGGCTGGGCCAGAAAGCTGAAACGGGGGCGAGTAAGATTGTCGTCTGGTTTTGTGATGGGTTGCGGGGACACTTTCTCCATTGGTTCAAAGCAAATACAGGGCAGCAGTGGACCACAACCAGCCGATGCCGAGGGTGAAAAGCAGGTAGAAAACCAAAAACATCAAAGGGTGATGCCACATGGCACTAACCTCCCAAAACCCGCTGGTTTTACATTGTTGCCTGGTAAATTGGGTACCGAGAAACCCATGAAGTGGAATCAGCAATAATCAAGCCATTTGGGTAAAGGAAGCCTGGCTACCAGCCCCGGGCCTCCAGCACTGCGAAATGCCTCCTTCAGACGAAAACCGACACTCAATCCCCCCCAATAAAAGTGAGATTCCCCCACATGTGGGGGCGTGCGTTCGGATGCCACCCAGGGGGAGCCTGAGTCCCAAGCCAGTGCCAGGGGCGATTCACCGCCTGTTTGCAGCGTTATGCACTGAGTGTGCACCAGAGGAATCTGGTTCAATGTTCCAAGCTGATATCATTCAAGAACGTACAAACCGAGTAGAAAAACATGAATCGTCGTAAAAAACTAAATCAGATACTAAAGGCTAACGCCAAGAAGGCTAGTGCCAAATTGGCACCGAAAAGCAAGTCAAAATACATTAGCAAGGCTGACCGATTGAAGCTGGCTGCTGAATCAAGTGACGACTCAATCATGTCCTCTGAAAGCTGAGTTATTCAGCTTCAGCACCACCGGAATCTACAGTTTGACAGGGCTATACATTCCGATGGCACTTACCGCGAAGACGCGGCCTGACACTACATTCAAGCCGAAGCCGCCTGGCGGCGCTGAATCGAACCCGGGGCCTAGCGAATGCCGGTGCCCGCCATGGTCTCTGGCACCCACTGCGCCGTCGATAGCGGCTCGATGTAGCGGATGCCCCCATGAGGGCCTACCACGCCATTGATGTTGTAGGTGCCTCGCGACAGGTCGTACGTCATGAAAGGGGTCGCGTCCGGGACCTGCTGGTCATAGCTCTGGCTGAAGAACGCGAAGGAACCACGGTACAGCTGGCCACTGGTGTCGTACTGATCGGAGGCCACCGCTGCCCAGGTGTCTTCATCCAGGTAAAAGCGGCGCTTCTGGTAGATGTGCTTTGCACCGGGCTTGAGGTTGCCCTCCACGACGTAGACCCGGTGTTTTTCCCAGCGTACGAAGTCCGGGGCGATGAAATTGGGGGTGGTCAGCGATTTGGCGTCGCGAGCGTAGGTGAGTTTGTAAGTGTTGTAGGGCACGATCATTTCCTGCTTGCCCACCAGCGTCCAGTCGTACAGCTCGAGTGCACGGGCGGTACCGGGATTGGGTGTGTCGTAGGCCAGGATCGAAATCTGTTTGACGCGGCGTTGGGCAGGCATGTATTGCCAGGCGCGGCCAGGAAACTGTGCCGGGTTGGTGGCGTTCTTGAGCATGATCGACTCGCCGGCTCGGCGCGCAGGTCCGGTATAGGACAGTTTCAACTGATAATAAATGTCGGAGCTGTTGATCGGCTTCGACATGTTCTCGTAAATCGGGAAGGAGACAAATGCCTCACCGGTGACCGCCAGGCTCGGTACGCCCGCCGTGTCGACGCTCCAGGAGTCGTACTTGGAATGAATGTTGACGCCCTGGTAGCGCAGCAGGAAATTCCACATCGCTTCGGCGCCCGATTGCGGGATCGGGAACGGCACCCCGGGCATCACATTGTCGATGGCGATCCCGCCATTGAGGGAGCGGGCAGCGGTGGCATTCCTGCGGCTGTTGTCCAGTACCGCCTGCGGGAGCGATGCCGTGCGGTGGGTCGGATACACGTCGATGCGAAAGCCCGGGTAACGCCTGGCCAACGCTACAGTGGTGGCCGTCAGCATGCCTTTGTACGAATCGACGTTCTTGCCGTTGATCACCAGCAGCGGTTTTTCGTGGGCAAAGGGGTCCGGACGCATGCTGTCGCCAGCCTTGAAGCTGGACGGTGCAGTGGTCAGGCCACCGCTGTAGGGCGGAATGGAACCATCGGCATTACCGGCCTTTTCGGCACCCACCCACGTCAGGCTGGTGCCCAACCGGGCGGCTTCCTGACTCGATACATAGGCTTGTGCATCGATGGCCAGCGCCATGAGGGGTACGGCAGCCAGAAGACTTTTCACGAATTTCATATTGTTATTCTCCTGCCTGGCGTACCAGGCAACTCGTGACTCAGGCGGAGCAGTCGCTTACGCCAGCTCGATCGCCAGAGACTTTTTCAGTGCTGCCATTAAATAGCCCCAGAATCAGGGGCGCTTTTCATTTGACGACAGTCCCTTGGCTATTCATGACAGGCCCAGGCGCGCCTGAGGGGCGACGAGTTTTCGGTGCTGGCTCCCGAGGCGCCGCTGGACCTGCTGCGCGAAATGGTGGCAGGGCAGGCCCAGGGTTATCATTTCGCCAAGCCGATGGGGTTGGAGGCGCTATTGGCGAGTTCACTGCTCGATCACTGGGGGTTCACCACTGTCCGCTACCTGGAGAGTCCAATGTCGCCCATCATCACGCGCCTGCTAGCGCTGCTGATTCTTTGCCTGGCGCTTGAAGTGCCGGCCCAGACCAACGACTGCCCGGCTGGCGAGAAGCCGGTGTGCCTGGATGGCTGCATCTGCCTGCCGGACGTGGTGCCTGATGGCATCGACCAGATCGCGGCGCCTGGGCTGGCGCTGTGGCTGACCCAAGCTCGTGCTGAAGCAGCCAACGCCGGCATCCAACCCATTCCACCGCACATCCGCGAGCAGCTACTGCACTGGTACGCCCCCAGCGTCCTCGATGCCGCGCGCTACAAAATCAGCGACAACGGCCAATTCAACGCCGCCACCGCCATGCTGCAAAACCCCGATGTCGGTGCCGTGACGCTGATCGACATCATCCTGTTCCGGGACGCGCAATCCGCAGAACAGGACATCGCGCTCTGGGCTCACGAACTCAAACATGTGCAGCAGTATCAGGAGTGGGGGGTGCTGGGATTTGCCCAACGGTATACACAGGATTTCAATGCCGTGGAGGCGCCGGCTTATGCCATACAGGCTGAGGTCAGACGCTCGCTGCGGGCAGGGACTTACTGAAGGGCAGAGTACTTCCCCTTCATTCGGATCTTCCTTGATGGATCGTTGAGAAATGCAACGTGAGACACCACAGCACCAGGGCAGTCGCACTGATCAAGGCGCCCAGCAGGCTGACTGCAATCCAGCCCCATAGTGCATAAACCTGCGTCGCGGCTGCGGCTCCCAGTGCACTGCCCACCGAGTAAAAGCACATGTAGGCGCCGACCATGCGACTTTGGGCGTCGGGGCGTGCCGCAAAAACCAGGCTCTGGTTGGTGACGTGTACGGCTTGTACGGCGAAGTCGAGCAAGATCACTCCGCAAACCAGCGCGATCAGTGATGTCTGCGCAAACGCGATGGGCAGCCAGGACAGCGTCAGGATCACCAGCGAAATGCCGGTTACGCGTTGTCCCAAGCCCTGGTCGGCCCAGCGACCGGATCTTCTTGCGGCAAGGGCACCGGCGACGCCGGCCAGGCCAAACAGGCCGATGGCCGTGTGTGAAAGCGAAAGCGCAGGAGCGCTCAACGGCAGCACCATGGAAGTCCAGAGCACGGAAAAAGCGGCAAAGATCAGTAAGGCCAGCAGACCCCTGATCCGCAAGACCGGTTCGGTCATGAACAGCGTGAAGAGTGACCGGATGAGTGCCGGGTAGGTGTATCGATTGCGTAGAGTCTCTGCGGGAGGAAGCACTTTCCAGAACACCGCCGCGAGGCTCAGCATCAATCCCGAGGAAACGAAGTACACGGCGCGCCAGCCCGCCAGATCTGCGATCAGCCCAGAGGTAAACCGCGCCAGAAGTATGCCCAGGACAATGCCGCTGGTTACGGTTCCCACGGCCTGGCCACGTTGTGACGGCGTTGCCAGCGCGGCGGTGCAGGCCACCAGCACTTGAACCATCACTGCCAGCAAACCCACAGCGATCATGGCTCCCAACAGGGTCAACCATTGCTGTGCGGCGCCGACTCCCGCCAGGGCAATCGCAGACAGCAGCATTTGCGTCAGAATCAGCCCTTTACGGTTCAACAAGTCGCCCAGAGGTACGATGAACAGCAGCCCCAGCGCGTAACCGACTTGAGTCGCAGTCACCACAAACCCGATCATTGATGGGGCAACATCAAGGCTCCGGGCCATTGAATCGAGCAAGGGTTGTGCGAAGTAAACGTTGGCGACGGCAAGCGCGCAGGTGACAGAAAACAGAAACGTGAGTTGCGCAGAAAGCCCCGAAGCCTGCGCGGCGAAAGGAAGGGTGGCTGAATCGGTATCTGCTTTCATGTGAGCCTCCGTGGCGCTAAACTGGTTTCAATTAGCAACTGGATTCAATTGTTATCGAATCAGGTTTCATATTGCAACCACATTGCTCAAGGCCAGACGACTGACCTGGCAGTCCTTATCCAAAAGGTAAACACGATGGTCGCAGATCCTTCACCGCAAGGCAGCGAATGCCCGGTAGCACGAACATTGGAAGCCATTGGGGATCGTTGGTCGCTCATGATCATTCGCGACGCGTTCGACGGCATTCGCCGATTCAGTGAATTTCAGAAAAGCCTGGGGGTGGCGAAGAACATTCTGGCTTCGCGCTTGAAGACGTTGGTTGAGGTTGGAGTGTTCGACGTTCAGCCTGCGTCGGATGGAAGTGCCTACAAGGAATACGTCCTGACGGAAAAAGGACGGGAGATCTTTCCAGTGGTGGTCAGTATGAGGCAGTGGGGCGAACGGTTCCTGTTCACGCGGGAAGAGACCCGTTCGGTGTTGCTGGACAATGAGTACGGCCAGTCCCTGATGCCGATTGAAGTTCGCTCCTTGCGCGGTCAAAAACTTGGACCGTCCGACTGCCACCGAGTGAGGGTGGCTGCCGACGAGTCGTGAATCGAACGGATGTAAGGCGAGTCAGTCGAGCAGCGTCACCAGCCGCGGTTCGATTGACTGCCCAACCACTTCAAGCAACGCCAATGTGACAGGCAATTTGAAGCGTCGGCGCCCGGCGCTGCCCGGATTCAGGAACAGCCGTTCTCCACGCCAGTCGATGCACGGCTTGTGCGAGTGTCCGGTGATCACCAGCTTGATACGGCTATCAAGATTGGCCGCCACATCGGCGATGTCATGCACCAGCAGAACCCCCCAGCCGTTGAGCTCCAGGCGCAGGCAATCGGGTAGCTCGCTCGCCCAGGGTGCGTCCAGGTCATTGTTGCCACACACCGCGTCCACTGGCGCGATTGCGGCCAATTGGTCGAGGACCTGCGCGCTACCGATGTCGCCCGCGTGAAGGATGCGATCACAGCCTTGCAGGGCGGCAATCGCTTCGGGGCGGAGCAAGCCGTGGGTGTCGGAGATGACGCCGATTTTCATCGCGGGCGGCTCGAGCAGCATTCAGGTTGCAGAAAATCGGCAAGTAACGCGTTCAAACGGATGTCTCCCGCGCTGAGCTTTGTTGAACGAAGCGGTCGATCAACCACCTCGCAGCCGGCCCCGGTGGCAGATCCGTGCGGTAAATGACGTCGAAGGCGTAAATGCCGCTCTTGTATTCCGGGATGTTCAGTTGCACGAGTCGGCCGCTCTCCAGGTCTTCCTGGACCATCGGGGCTGGCATGTTCCCCCAACCGATGCCTTCACGCAGCAGCATGTGCTTGGCGCCCAGGTCCGCCAGGCGCCAGGTGCGGTTACTCAGTACGGCGAAATCCTTGTCTTTGGTCAGGACCGAGCGATCGGACAGCACCAGTTGAGTGAACTCGCGCCCGGCACCCGGAACATTGGAGTCGCTTGAGGCCAGAGGATGATTCGGCGCTGCCACTGGAATCAACTCGACACAGCCGACACCCATTCTTTCGATACCGTCGATGCCCTCGTTCATGGGGCCGCTGACGCCGATGATTGCGCCGCGGTTGACCACCCGTTCAGTGACCGCGCCGAGGGCTTCCATATGCAAGTGCAGGGCAACGGTCGGGAACTCTTCGCGAAAGGATTTGAGTGCATCCACCACGCGCTCGGGGGGCAACATCACATCGAGCACCACGTGAACTTCGGCTTCGAGCCCCTGAAGCAAGCCCTTCACTTTGGCGCGTAAGCCATGAACACCGTTGGCAATGGTCCTGGCTTCGGCCAGTACGGTGCGGCCGGCATCGGTGAGTTGGGGTTTGCGGGTCGTCTGGCGGTCGAACAGCGACACACCGAGCTGCATTTCAAGATTGGCGATCGAGTAGCTGACAACCGAAGTGGCGCGATGAAGTTTTCTGGCGGCCGCTGCAAAACTGCCGACTTCCACGACCGTCAGGAACACCCGCAGTTGGTCCAGAGTCGGTGTTCCCGGGTCAGAGATCATGCCTGTTTCCTTGAATCAGGCGTCGCTTGGCAAATTGCACGATTGAATTCCTTTACCGGTGATGTGGGTTTGCTTTTCTAGTTTATCGAATCTAATGATCTAAATTAGTCAGCTATTCAGGTTAGCTGACGAAGAGCAACATTTCCTCACCAGGGCGGTTCCTGTCGAATCGCACCCAATTGAAGGAAATACCCCATGACGACTTCTGCAAACATTGCTCAAACAACCACCTCTGAACAGAGCCGTTCCGATGTGACCCAAGCCTCGGCTTCGTTGATCGGCCGCGTACTGCTCAGCGCCATCTTCATCCTTTCCGGTTTTTCGAAACTCGCCGCTCCGGCCATGATGGTCGGCTACATCAGCTCTGTCGGGCTTCCGCTTCCTCAATTGGCACTGGCGGTGGCGATCATTGTAGAAATCGGCGGCGGCCTGGCATTGATCGCCGGTTACCGCACCCGCACCGTTGCCGCCGTACTGGCCGTGTTCAGCGTGTTCACCGCGCTGGCGTTCCATAACGCACTGGGCGATCAGAACCAGTTCATCCACTTCTTCAAGAACATCGCGATGGCCGGTGGCCTGTTGCAGGTCGTGGCTTTCGGTGCCGGTCGCTTCAGCCTCGACGCCCGCCGTCGTTGATACCCCCGCGCTGCGCAGGGCCAGCTCTCTCGCAGCGCAATGTTTTCCATGCAGCGGCCGGTGGCGTGGGCAGCATGGCCGTGCAGATTGCCAAGTACCTGGGCGCTGAAGTCTACGCAACGGCTTCTGCACACCATCATGCCTACCTGAAGGAAATCGGAGCGGACTACACCATCGACTACACCACCCAGGCTTTCGAGGAACTGGTGTCCGGCCTCGATGTGGTACTGGATCTGGTGGGTGGCGAAACACAAACCCGTTCGTTTGCGGTACTGAAACGAAACGGTGTGCTGGTATCGCCGGTGAGTGCTCCAAACATGTCGCTGTCGAACGACTACGGCGTGACGCCCGCCAACTTTGCCACCCGCTCGGATGGCCGGCAGCTCTCGCTCATCGCCGAGCTGTTCGACAAAGGACACCTCACCGTCGACGTTGAGGCATACCCCCTGAGTGAGGCGAAAGTGGCGATCGGCAAAAGCATGGGGCGCCACTTACGGGGCCGGATTGTCCTCGATACCACGAGGTAAGTGGTTGCCAGTGATTGTCCGTAGAGTTGGGCGTCGATACTGGAGACGCCCATCAGCCGCTGTGTTGTGTTGCGACCGTTACTCGTGTACCCGATCTACAGCTCGCCTCACCTGGCTCAACAGGTGATCGACATCCTCGGCAGTGGTGGCGAACGAGGTGACGAAGCGAACGACATTCGGTCCCCAGCGATCATGGTAGAACCCGAAGCCAGCCTTTAGCAGCGCTTCGATTATTGCCGAGTCCAGCCGACAGAACAGGATATTCGCCTCGGTGCCGCCGAGCACGTCAACGCCGCTCAAGCCTGCAAGTCCCTGGGCCAGGCGCTGGGCGGCAGCGTTGGCCTTGCGTGCATTGCGCAGCCAGAGATCGTCGGTCAGGTACGCATCGATCTGCGCCGACAGGAAACGCATCTTGGAAAACAGATGGCCAGCACGCTTGCGCCGGTAACTCATTTCGGTGGCGAGCGAGGTGTTGAACAGGACGATGGCTTCCGCCGCCAGTACGCCGTTCTTGGTGGCACCGAACGACAGGGCATCCACGCCGGCCTTCCACGTCATCTCGGCCGGGGAACAGCCAAGCGACACCAGGGCGTTGGCAAAGCGCGACCCATCCATATGCAATCCCAGGGAAGAGGACTTGCAGACGTCGCCAATGGCCGCGATTTCATCCAGGGTGTAGATGCTGCCGACTTCGGTGGCCTGGGTGATGCTGACGCAGGCGGGCTGGGTCGTGTGCACGTCGCCGACTTTGTCGCGAGTCCGCTCGCGCAGACGAACGATATCCAGCTTGGCCGCCGGGCCGTCGACGGTCATCAGCTTCGCGCCGTTGGAAAAGAACTCCGGCGCGCCGCATTCATCGTTGTTGATATGACTGGCCGGATGACAGTAGATATTGCCCCAGGGTGGCGTCATCGTGCTCAGGCACAAGCCGTTGGCGGCAGTGCCGGTGGGCACAAGAAAGACTTCCACGTCACGCTCGAAGATCTCGCAGAACTTGCGTTTGACCTGCGCCGTCAGCTCGTCGGTGCCATAGGGACTTGCCTGGTCCGTGCTGTGTTTGACGAGGGCTTGTGCCACCTCCGGCGATGCACCGGCGATGTTGTCACTTGAAAAACCCAGCGCGGGCGGTCTGTTTGTTTCAACGTTCATCATCCAGTTCTCGGCTGCGCAGGCGAAGGTGTTTCGCCCGGATTGGCGCATCCTATGGAGAGGGAAGGTTGTTGCGCTTGTAAAAAATTGACGGTCGCCTGATGGCCGACGCCCTATGTCCTGTAGCGCGAGGGCGCGACGCCGAATGCCTGTCGAAAGGCGCGGTTGAAATGGCTTTGATCGTAAAAGCCGACGGCGTGGGCGACATCGACGATGGGTTGCGCGCTGCGTGATAGCAGGCCACAGGCCCGTTCGAGACGCAGGCGAAGCAACCATGCGTGCGGCGTCATGCCGATGGTCCGCTTGAACTGCTTGAGGAACGGGAAGCGGCCCAACCCGCACAGGCCAGCGAGATCATCGAGGGTGATTCGCTGATCGATGTGGCTGAAACAATAGTCCCTGACGCGAGACCATTGCAGGGGCGATAGCGTGCCGGTAATCGTTTCGGGCCTGGTCACCCGTGACTGGCTCAACAGGTGTTCAAGGAGGGTGATCCATTGCGTCTGCACCGCCAAGGTGCCCGGCCCAACGGCCTGCTGCATCGCGTCGTGCAACCCGCGCAGGTTGCCGGCAAGCCCCGCGTCTTCCAGCAACACACCGGTCAACTCAAGCTCTCTCGGTTGACCGCTGATCTCCTCGGTCAGACTCGCGACCAGCGCCTGTGACAGACGGAATGTCTTGAGCGTATAAGCGTCGCCGCCCTCGGGCACACCATCGTGGATTTCACCCGGCGGCATCAGGGCAATCCTTCCCGGACCTAAAAGAAACGACTCGCCTTTGGATCGATGACGCTGGACGCCTTCGGTGACCAAACCAACGTGGAAATCGAGGTGGTAATGGCGATCGAAACCGCTGTCTACAAAGCGTGCGGACCCCAGCACCAGGCCTGGTACTTCGGACACGTGATGGTACTTGGCATGCTCAGTCATGAAACCCGTTCAACAATCGGCGAGGAGGGCGAGGCACCCAAAGTTTAGGTCCGCAAGCGGTATAGATCCATGGGTTTCCAGCAATTGGCCTGAGGTTGGATATGTTTGCTCATTCCTCGTACAGCTGGATGAGTGCAATCCAATTCTGCCGACTACTCAATCAATCGGACCCCCCCTACTGTTTCAGGTGTCGGGCCGTGAGGCTCGTCGACTTTTCCACCCAGTCACCCTTCATAGGTAAACGACCATGTCAGACACCCGAAAAATCATTGCCGTCGTCGGCGCAACAGGTCATCAGGGCGGTGCCGTTGTGCGTGCGTTGCAGGCAAACGGTCAATTCAAGGTCCGTGCGTTGACGCGTAATCCGGCCGAACATCCGCAGTTGGCGGACGAGGTCGTGCTGGCGGATCTGGCTCGTCCGCAAACACTGAAAACCGCGTTTGCCGGCGCACACGGAGTTTTTCTGGTCACCAATTTCTGGGAGCCGGGTACGGACGAGCACACCCAGGCGCTCGCGGCCGTTCACGCGGCGAAAGCGGCCGGCGTTCAGCACTTCATCTGGTCGACGCTACCGAATGTGGAGGCGATCAGCCAAGGCAAGCTCGATGTCCCGCATTTCACCGACAAGGCAAAGATCGACCGAATCGTGAGCGAGACCGGATTTGCGCACCACACCTTCGTGATCGCACCGTTCTTCTATCAGAATCTGCTGGGTGTAATGGCGCCGCAGCAGCAAGCAGACGGGACGGTGGGATGGGCGCTGCCGCTCGATCCGCGGCAGCGTGTCATTCACATGGGTGACATCACCGAACTCGGCCCCGTCGTGGCAGGTGCATTCGCGCAGCCTGAACTGGCCGGGAACGGCGAATACTTGCCGATGGTGGGCGACTTCCTGAGCTTCAACGAGGTCATCACCGAGTTGAATCGCCTGGGACACAAGGTCTCGTTCAAGCATATCCCGTCAGAAATTTTTGCCGGCTGGTTCCCGGGGGCCCAGGAGATAGCGCAGATGCTCGCCTACTTTGAGGCCCACACTTATCTGGGGGCCGATTCGCGCGAGGCCATTGCGCTGGCCAACAAGGTCGCCGGCGTAGAACCGACGAAGTTCGCCGCGTGGGCTCGGGAAAACTTTGCGATCCCGGCCATCGCCTGATGCATCGACTGCCGCTCGCTACGGGTGCACCTCTGGTGCGTCCGACGCATTCAACTTCTCGATCACCAGGTCGATGAAGGCCGATACCGCGAGTGGCAGCTGCCGGCGGCTCGGATACAGCACGTTCAAGCCGTAGCCTTTGGGCTGGTATTGCGGCAATACCGGAACGAGCACGCCGGCCTGAACGTCGAGCCTGGCCATCACCGGTGGCAGTAGCGCGATGCCGAGGCCGGCCACGGCGGCCCTGCGCAGTGCCTGTGCGGTATTGCCACTGAAGCGCCCGCTGACTTGCACTTCCTCCTCACCCTGCGGACCGAACAAGCGCCACGTGGCGTGGCCGCCGGGTTGCGCTGAGATCACACAATCGTGGTTTACCAGGTCCTGCAACGTGCGGGGTGAGCCGTGCGCGGCAATGTAGGCGGGGCTTGCGACCATTCCGACGCTGCGCGGGTCAAGGATCTGACGGCCGACAAAACCGGAATCGCGCAAGGCGCCGCCGCGAAACGCGACATCGATCTGCTCTGCGATCAAGTCGGCCTTCGCATCGCTGAGTATGAAGTCGAGCCTCACGCGTGGATACGCGGCGAGAAATTCGCTCACCCACGCCATCTGGAAGAAATCGAAGAAATCCGCTGGTGCCGCTACACGCACCAGGCCGCTGGGCTCGTTGCTGCCCGTCACCAATGCCTGTCCGGCTTCGAGCAGGCCATCGACAGCACCTGCGCAGCGCTCATGGAAGTCCTGGCCGGCACTGGTGAGCGTGAGCTTGCGGGTGGAGCGTTGCAGCAGCCGAGTGCCGAGGTGTGCTTCGAGCTGTTGGATGCGGCGACTCACGGTATTGGGCGGCATGCCCAGGCGTCGTGCCGCCTGCGCAAAGCTGCCGCAGCGGACTACCTGCACAAACATCGCGATGTCATTAAGGTCGAGCATGGCCGGTCATTCCTGACGTTAGTGGATGAGTGCAATCCAATTGTATCGACTAATCAAGTAATCGGTCCCGCTCTATTGTTTGAGGTATCGGGCCGCGAGGCTTTCCACTTCGAGTGATCATGATGAACCTTATGCAACCGCCTCACATCGCGATGGACCCCGGCTCTGCACGCGAAACCGCAACTCACCGCGCAATCAGCTATCGCACCACAGGCAGCGGGCATGGCTCGATTGTCCGATTGATGAGTCCTTCGGACCTTGGCCACCTGATCAAGCCGTTCGTTTTTCTGGATCTGTTTGAAAGTGAGAGCTCATTCATCAACGGCATGCCCTTGCACCCGCACTCGGGCATCGCCACCGTCACGGTGATTACCGAAGGCAATTTGCGTTTCGAGGATGCTGGTTCGGGTACCGGGATGATTGACTACGGCGGTGTTGAATGGATGCGCGCGGGAGGCGGAGTCTGGCACGGCAAGGAAATGTCGGTCGGTACATCGAAGCGGATTCAGGGTTTTCAACTGTGGGTTGCACTACCACCGGCGTTGGAAAACGCCAGTGTCGATAGCCAATACCTGGAGTCAAGCGTGATGCCTGAAGTGGGGCCGGCGCGGTTGATACTCGGCTCGTACCAGGGTGTCCAGAGCCCGGTCCGTGCTCCTGCCGGGATGAATTACCTGCTGGTCACGCTACGTGCCGGGGAATCCTGGACCTATGTTCCACCCAATGGGCACGAGTCGTTGTGGTTGAGTGTCAGCCGTGGCGCTTTGTCCGCACCTGGCCTGATCAACGCAGGAGAAATGGCCATCTTCGAACCAGGCAATGGCGCCGTCTCGCTCAAAGCCCTGCACAAAGATACGGTCTTCGTGATCGGTTCAGCCGCACCGCATCCCTATGATCTGGCACTGGGAAATTACTCGGTGCACACCAACCCGCAAGCCTTGCGTGCGGGAGAGACGAAAATTGCCGAGATTGGCATTCGCTTGCGGGAGTACCTGAAAAAGCCCAACGGGTCAGTCAGCGTACCGGTTTTCGGATAACCCATGGACCATGGTGGCGCGCCTTCCGGGTCAGGATTGCGCGCCTGTGCCACTTCGCAGTCGCCGCCCCTAGCTTTGTGGCACCACCCGCGCTTCGTTTCCGGCACCTTCTACATACACGTTCATGCCTTTTCTCAGCGCCGGGTTGATCGGCTGGGTCACTTGAACCAGTACGCCGCTCTGGGTGCGAACGATGATCTGCTGTGCGTCCACGGGCTGATCATATTTTTTCTTTTCGACGTAGTTGCCGCCTGCCGCACCAGCCAGCGCACCGGCGACCATCGCCACATCCCGGCCGGTACCCTGGCCGATCAGACTTCCCAGGGCCAGACCGCCAATACCCCCCATTATGGCGCCGACACCGCTATCGTGATTGGTCTGCATCTGGGTCTGTGTAATCTGCTCGATTTTCCCCGAGCGAATTTCCATCTCGCCAGCGCCTCCGCTCCCGGCGCCCACCGCGGCACAGCCGCCAAGCACCAGAGCAAAAAGCGTAATCGTCAGCCAGGAAGCGATTGTTTTCATCGTCGAACTCCATTTTCAGAGGAAGTGGGTCATGCACACGCATTCAATGACGTTAGACGAAAAAGTCCGGTGCATGCGCTTGTTTGCCTGCGCACTGCGCGTGAGGTTGGTGAATCAGTACGACAGGCGCGGATAAGCGGGTTTCACGCGCTGCTGACACAGCGTTTCAGTAAACAGGATTCTCTGGATTTCGCGTTCATCCCACTGGGCCGGCCAGGTGCAGTCATGGACATCAGGCGCAGACGGCTACCCCAAAGACGCCACGCTATTGAGCAAGGTCTTGACCAGTTGCGCCTGGCGCGTGGCGCCAGTCTTGGCGAACACACCGCGCAAGTGGGCGCGCACGGTGTTGCGCGAAACCCCGAGCGCTTCGGCCGTCTCATCGAGGGTCTGGCCGTCCATGACCAGCATGGCCACTTCGGTTTCCGTGCGGGTCAGTTGGAACAGGCTGCGCAGCAGATCGCGCGAGGCTTGGGGCGAGTCGGCGGGATCGCGGATGAACACCACCACTGCCGGGCGTCGGGCTCTGTTGTGGGTCTGGTAGTTCATGGCAATCGGGCGCAGCAGCAGGTTCAGAGGCATCTCGCCGCTGGGCCGCGACAGGGTCAGGACTTGCAGGTCGTCGAGGCCGCGCGGGCGCTGTTTCAACACCGCCTGGATGGCCTGCTGCAGTGTGCGGTTCTCATGGCCGGCGAAGGCACAGAGCTTGTCGTACTTGCACTCCAGGCCGTCATGGCTGTCGAACAGGCGCTGGGCGGCACGGTTGCAGCGCATCATCCGGCCGTTCTCGTCGAGGATGGCCGTGCCCACCATCAGGCGGTCGATGGTGGCCGCGTAGAGCTGGCGTTCGGCATCCAGTTGATCCACCGCCGAGTGCAGGTCCACTGCCTGTTGCAGGTGCGGCAACAACAGGCGGATCAGGTCGATCTGCGCCGGGGTGAACGCTTCGCTGGCGTGGTCGCGGCAGGCGAACAGCGCGCAGTGCATGCCGGCGGTGGTGCGCATGTTGGCCACCAGCACATCGCGCAGGTCCAGAGGATGCAGGTAGTTGCGGTAGAAATCATGGGCCAGCCACGCTTCTGTGCCCAGCACCTGGTCGGCACTGGCCACCTGGTCTGCGGGCCAGTCGAGGAACGGGCAGATCGAATAGAAGTGCTCGCTGTAGGAGGGCTCGCCGGGCAACAGCGCGCCATGCACCGAGGCATTGACGATCAGCCCGGGGCGTTCATGGTCGGGATTGCGCAGCACCAGGGTGACGAAGCTGGCGGCGAAGCGCTGGCGCAAGGCTTCCAGCAAGCTGGCCCAGGGTGTGGGCTCCAGCGTGCCGTGGTAGACCAGCCCGAGCAGGCTGCTGAGCTCGGCAGAGGGGATGTCGATGCTGGCGTGCAGGTCCGGGCAGGTGGAAAAGGGCAGGGTCATGCGCGCCTCTTTGGCTGCGTGTTGTCATGGGCGAGTATCGACCGGGGTCACGACGGCAAAATCGTCCGTTTGGCCTAGGCACTGACGGGCGCAGCGCAAACCCGAGGGGCAAGGCTGCGCCCGGTAGCCGTTACAGCGCCAGCAGGGCTTCGACTATGCGTTCGGCGGCGGCCTCGGCAGACTCGTGCTGGGTGTCGATATGGATATCCGGCGCCACCGGCGGTTCGTAGGGCGAGTCGATGCCGGTGAAGTTCTTCAGCTCACCGCGCCGGGCTTTGAGGTACAGGCCCTTGGGGTCGCGCTGCTCGGCCAGGGCCAGCGGCGCATCGATGAAGATCTCGAGGAAGTTGCCGTCGCCGGCCAGGCTGCGGGCCATGTCACGCTCGGCACGGAACGGCGAGATGAACGAGACCAGGGTGATCAGCCCGGCATCGAGCATCAGCCTGGCCACCTCCGAGACCCGGCGGATGTTTTCCACCCGGTCGGCTTCGGTGAAGCCCAGGTCGCGGTTCAGGCCGTGGCGCACGTTGTCGCCGTCGAGCAGGTAGGTGTGCCGGCCCAGGGCATGCAGCTTGCGTTCGACCAGGTTGGCGATGGTCGACTTGCCCGCGCCGGACAAACCGGTAAACCACAGCACCCGCGGCGACTGGCCCTTGAGCGCGGCGTGGGCTTCGCGGTTGACGTCGATGGCCTGCCAGTGCACGTTCTGCGCACGGCGCAAGGCGAAGTGCAGCATGCCGGCACTGACCGTGCGATTGCTCAGGCGGTCGATGACGATAAAGCCTCCGGTATCGCGGTTGTCGGTATAGGCATCGAAGGCGATCGGCCGGTCCAGGTGCAGGTTGCACACGCCAATGCCGTTCAGTTCCAGGGTCTTGGCCGCGAGATGCTCGAGGCTATTCACATCAATCCGGTGCTTGAGGTTGGCGCAGCTCATGCCGACGGTGCGACAACCGATCTTCATCAAGTAAGGACGCCCGGGCAACATCGGCTCTTCGTCCATCCACACCAGCGTCGCCTCGAACTGGTCGGCCACTGCCGGTGGTGCGTCGGCCAGAGCAATCAAGTCGCCACGGCTGATATCGATGTCATCCTTGAGAACGAGGGTGACAGCCTGGTTGCACAGGGCTTGTTGCTGTTCCCCGGCACTACCGAAGATCGCGGTGACCTCACTCTGTTGCCCTGATGGCAGCACCCGAATGCGGTCACCCACGTTGACGCTGCCTGCGACAACGTTGCCGCAGTAGCCACGAAAATCCAGATTGGGACGGTTTACCCACTGTACGGGCAGGCGGAACGCTGCCTCGACTTGTCGAGCCTGCTCCAGAGGGACGTTCTCCAGATGCTGGAGCAGGGTCGGCCCCTGATACCAGGGGGTGTTCGCACTGGCTTCGAGCATGTTGTCGCCACGTAGCGCAGAGAGCGGGATGCACTGGATGTCATGCAGGCCGATCTGCGTGGCGAACGCGCGATACTCGGTTTCAATGCGTTCGAACACCGCTTGTGAAAAGCCCACCAGGTCCAGCTTGTTGATGGCGACAACGACCTTGCGAATGCCCAGCAGCGACACCAGGTAACTGTGCCGACGGGTCTGGGTCAGCAAGCCCTGGCGAGCATCGATGAGGATCACCGCGAGGTCCGCGGTCGAGGCGCCAGTGACCATGTTGCGGGTGTACTGTTCGTGGCCGGGGGTGTCGGCGACGATGAACTTGCGCTTGTCGGTGGCAAAAAAACGGTAAGCCACATCGATGGTGATGCCTTGCTCGCGCTCGGCGCTCAGGCCGTCGACCAGCAGGGCGAAATCCAGTTCGTCGCCCTGGGTGCCGAGTTTTTTCGAGTCGGCCTCGAGCTGGCCAAGCTGGTCCTCGAACAATGCCTTGGATTCATACAGCAGGCGGCCGATCAAGGTGCTCTTGCCGTCGTCGACACTGCCACAGGTGATGAAGCGCAGCAGCTGCTTGTTCTGCTGTTGTTGCAGGTAGGGCGTCAAGTCGCCATTGCGTGCATCGGTGATCGCGTTCATCAGAAATACCCCTCTTGTTTCTTCTTCTCCATGGAGCCGGCCGAATCGCTGTCGATCAGGCGGCCCTGGCGTTCCGAGGTGCGGCTGACCAGCATCTCGCTGATGATCGCCGGCAAGTTGTCGGCGTCACTGTCGATGGCGCCGGTCAACGGGTAGCAGCCCAGGGTGCGGAAGCGCACCTTGCGCAGTTCCGGGGTTTCTCCGGGCAGCAGCGGCAGGCGTTCGTCGTCGACCATGATCAGCGTGCCGTCACGGCGCACCACCGGGCGCTCCTTGGCGAAGTACAACGGCACGATGGGGATCTGTTCCAGGTAGATGTATTGCCAGATATCCAGCTCGGTCCAGTTCGATAGCGGGAACACCCGCAGGCTTTCACCCTTGCGCTTGCGGGTGTTGTACAGGCGCCAGAGCTCCGGGCGCTGCTGCTTGGGGTCCCAGCGGTGCTGCTCGGAGCGCAGGGAAAACACCCGCTCCTTGGCCCGCGACTTTTCTTCGTCGCGCCGGGCGCCGCCGAAGGCTGCATCGAAACCGTAGTGGTCCAAGGCCTGCTTCAGGCCCTGGGTCTTCCACACATCGGTGTGCAAGGCCGAGCCGTGGATGAAGGGGTCGATGGCCTTTTCCGCGCCTTCGGGGTTGATGTGCACCAGCAGTTCCAGGCCCAGGCGCTCGGCGGTCTGGTCGCGAAAGGCGATCATTTCGCGAAACTTCCAGGTGGTGTCCACGTGCAGCAGGGGGAAGGGCGGCTTGCCCGGGGCGAATGCCTTCATCGCCAGGTGCAGCATGACCGCGCTGTCCTTGCCGATGGAGTAGAGCATCACCGGGTTTTCACACTCGGCCACCACTTCGCGGATGATCTGGATGCTTTCCGCTTCCAGCCATTGCAGATGAGTCAACATCGGATACCTCCTCGTGTTCTGCCGGGATTGGCGCCGGCTGAACACCACGGTAGGTAAAGCACCGCCGGCGCTTCTTCGTCTGCTCGGACGAAGAGGCGCCGGCAGTTGAAGGTCACGCGACGGACGCGTACAGCGTCTCGGCACGGATCTTGAGGGCGTGGGCAACGGCATCGAACCCTTGTTTGACCCAAGCGCCATGATCGGTCATGACCTGGTCGGCGGTGGCGCCGAGGAACTGGTCGGTGGTGTGGTAGCGGCAACTGGCCGCGCCGGTGTGCTCGATGTGCTGCTCGCGACGGGCAGCGTCGGGATTGTCGGCGTTGGCATACATCTCCCAGGCGAGCAGCCGGTGGGGCTCGAAGTCCGCCAGGTACTCGATCACGTGCAGCAGTTCACCCGGGCGCCCCGGATTGGGCAGGTAGAGGTTGACCGGTTCGCCCAATCGCAAGCTGGACTCGATCTTGACGGTGTAGGGGTTCCACTGCGGATAACGCATCAGGTCGATCAGTACCGACCAGACAAATTCGGCCGGTGCGGCGATGTCCACGGTCACTGAACGGACCAGGTTTTTCTCTGCGGTCATGGGTAACTCCTCTGAGGATGACTCCGCGCCACGAAACTGCGGTGGGGAGTAAGCCAAGGGCTCAGGCGCGATCCTCGCCGCTCACGGTGGACGGCTCCTCGTCCGTGCGGACTAGCAGGCGATTTAGTCCGCTTGGACGAAGAATCGGCAAGCGGGTCCTCCCTAAGGTCACTGGCAGCGGCGGACTTTCCGCCAACAGAGGAGACCGACATGGTTACAGACAGGATCGATCAGGAGGTACTCAGCGGCGAAAGCTGGAACCTCTTCTGCGAGCAACTGCGACGTAGCGGCGAGCAAATATTGCGCGCCGAAGCGCCGGCCGATGTGCAGACCCGCGCCGAAGGTTTTCGCTATCTCACGCGGTTGCTACGCATTGCGCTGGAAATGCACCTGGAATTTGCTGATCCGGACTTCCCGGGCTTCATCACACCCTCCCACGAAACGGCGAAAATTGGCGCTGACAACCCCGATAATTTGTATAGCTACGCGCGCCTCAACGGCGCGCACGAGTACCGGGTCAGCGGCCAGCGCGGCAGTGTTGCCTACCTCAGTTTCGGCTCCCAGAAAGGTGGCTATGAGACAGATGGCAAGATGATCCAGACCGGCTTTCTCGATGCCGGAATGTTGCAGTCGGATGCCGAGGGCAACTTCGAAATCATCCTCAGCCAGCACCCGCCTGGCATCGGTAACTGGCTGCGGCTTGAACCGCAGAGCAATGCCCTGATTGTCCGCCAAACCTTTCTGGACCGTAGCAGCGAGCAGCCGGCGCAACTGCGCATTGAACGTCTGAATGCCCGCCAGACACCCGAACCGCTGGATGCGCCGCGCTTGCAACAAAGCCTGCAGCGGGTGGGCAGTTTCGTCGAGAACACCGCCCGGTTATTCGCCGACTGGGCTCAGGGTTACCAGAAGCACACCAATCAACTGCCCGCCGCCGACCAGGCACTGTGCCAGTCGGTGGGGGGCGACCCGAACATTTTCTATTACCACTCTTACTGGGCGCTGGCGGATGACGAGGCATTGCTGATCGAGGTCGATCAGGTGCCGGACTGCGATTTCTGGAATGTGCAGATCAACAACTACTGGATGGAGTCGCTCGACTACCGCTATCACCGCATCTGCCTGAACAAACAGTCGGCGCAGCTGGAGGCGGATGGTCGCTTGCGCATGATCCTCTGCGCCGTTGACCCCGGTCTGGCGAACTGGCTGGAAACTGCCAGCCATCCGCATGGCACCCTCTGCCTGCGATGGGTGGGCGCAAAGCAGCCGGTGCAGCCAACGACACGCGTGGTCAAACTCAATGATCTGAAGGAGCTCGTGCGATGAGTGCCAATGACTTCGCCCTGGATACCTTGCTGGCTGAAGCCTGCGCACGTGCGGGCGGCCTCGACGATTTCGGCCCGGGCGATTTTCGCCAGGGCCTGGTAGTGCTGGCTGACGCCCTGGAGAAAGAAGCGCGGTTGTCACCGTCGGGGCGCGGACTGTTGCGTGAGAAGCTGCTGGCGCAACTGATCAACCGTCTGATCATCGAGGATCACTGTCGGCGTTACCCGCAAATCCTCGAACTGGAAATCAACGACCCACTGGTGATCGTCGGCCTGCCACGCACCGGCACCACGCTGCTGCAGCGCACCCTGGCGGTGGACCCACAGTTCAGCAAGGCGCAGTGGTGGGAGACCCGTTACCCCGCGCCATTGCCGGGTGAAACCCTGGAACAGCCGCTGCTGCGTATTGCCCGGGCACGTGACGAAGTGGCGGGGATGATCGAGTTCCTCCCGCAGTTGCTCGCCATTCACCCCCTCGATGCAGAGCAGCCCGATGAAGAGTTCATGCTCATGGAGCACTCGTTCCTGTGCGCCATGGACTCCTATGTCAACGTGCCGAGCTATACCTCGTGGCTTGATCGCCAGGACCAGACCCAGGTTTATCAGTACCTCAAGCGAACCCTGCAATTCCTGCAATGGCAGCAAGCACGTCGTGGCATCGAACCTGGCCGTCGCTGGTTACTCAAGAGTCCCCAGCACTTGCATACCCTGGAACTGCTGTTCGAGGTTTTCCCGAAAGCGCAGGTGATCCTCACTCATCGTGAACCGGCCAGGACCATTCCCTCCCTGGCCAGTTTTATCCATACCCTCTGGATGCTCTACAGCGACGAGGTCGATGCCGAGGCCGTTGGCGAGCAGTGGAACCGGCGTATGGCACGTGCTCTACGCCACACCATGGCGGTCCGCGAACGCATGCCGTCCGAACGCTTCCTCGATGTGCACTTCGAGGACACGCTGGCCGCACCGCAAGCTGTAGTCGAGCGTATCTATCGTTTTGCCGGCCTCGAGCAGACACCGCAGGTCGAGATCGCCATGGGGTGCTGGCTGGCGGAAAACGGTCGTGAAAAACGTGCAGTTCATCACTACAACCCCGGCCAGTTCGGCCTCAGTGAGGACATGTTGCAACGTGATTATGCGGAGTATCGAACCCGGCATATTCCAGCCTGAAACCTGTACTGGTCAGACGCTGCAAGTCGCCCATAACAATAAAAGGATTCCCCCATGCTATTGAAAGATAAAGTCGTGATGGTCTCGGGCATCGGCCCCGGGCTGGGTATCAAACTGGCCCTGGAGGCCGCGCGCGAAGGGGCGCGAGCCGTGGCCATCGGTGCCCGCGACATGGGCCGCCTGCTTGAGGCGCAACAGCGCATCAAGGCGGTCGCCGGGCATTGCCAAGTGCTGTGCGTGGCCACCGACATCACCGATGTGCAGGCCTGCAAGCGTTTCGCCGAAGCCACTCTCGAGCAATTCGGCCGTATCGATGCGCTGATCAACAGCGCCTTTTCCCATGGCGGTTTCCAGGCGGTGGACGAGGCGGACAACGACCCGCTGCGCGAGGCGCTGGAGGTCAATCTGCTGGGCTCGCTGAACATGAGCCGCGCGGTGCTGGCACCCATGCGTGCGCAGGGCGCGGGGGCGATCGTCATGATCAACACCCTGGGCGTGCGCAAGCCGTATCAGGGAGGGGCGGCCTATGCCGCGTCGAAAAGCGCCCTGGCGGCCAGCGTGCGCTACCTGGCCAGCGAGCAGGCGGCCCACGGTTTGCGGGTCAACGCTCTGGCCTGTGGCTGGATGTGGGGCGAGCCGGTGCAGGCCCTGGTACGCCAGAATGCTGCCGCCCGTGGTGTCAGCGAAGAACAGGTGCGCGCCGAGTTCAGTGCCGGCATTCCTGGCGGGCGCATGCGCAGCGACGAGGAGTGCGCCCGCGCTGCGTTGTTTCTGGCTTCGGACTACGCCAGTGCGATCAATGGCGCGCAACTCGATGCCAACGGCGGCGAAGTCATGTACTGAGGAGCAGGGCAGATGAACACAATCGATCACTGCGCCTTCAACGGCGATGCCGACGGTCTGTGCGCCCTGCAGCAGTTGCGCCTGGCGGGCGAACTGGACTCGCAGGTGCGCCTGGTCAGCGGGGTCAAGCGCGACATCGAGCTGTTGCGCCGGGTCCAGGCCGGGCCCGGCGAGCGGGTCACGGTGCTGGACGTGGCCCACGAGCAGAACCGCGAGGCCACCCGGCGCCTGCTCGACGGCGGCGCCCGGGTACGCTATTTCGACCATCACTATGCAGGCGAACTGCCGCGGCATCCGGCGTTCGAGTCCTTCATCGACACTGGCGCCCAGGTGTGCACCAGCCTGCTGGTCAACACCTACCTGGACGGGCGTCATCACCGCTGGGCGGTGGCCGCGGCCTTTGGTGACGGCCTGACCGGCCCGGCACGGGCGCTGGCGACGCAGCATGGCCTGGCCAACGATGAGGTGCAGGCCCTGGAGGAGCTGGGCCTGCTGCTCAACTACAACGCCTACGGCGACAGCCTGTCGGACCTGCACTTCGAGCCGCTGGCGCTGGCCGCCGAGCTGTTGCCTTACCACGACCCGCTGGACTTCATCCGCCACAGCACAAGCTTCACCACCCTGCGCAGCGGCCACACCGCCGACATGGCCGCTGCCGCCGGCCTTGAACCCTGGCACGAGGGCCGGGGCGCGCAGCTATACCGCCTGCCCGCGCAACCCTGGGCGCGGCGGGTCAGTGGCGTATTGGCCAACCAGCTGGCGGCCGGTGCACCGCGCAAGGCGATCGGCTTGCTCAGCGCCAGGGCGGACGGTGACTGGGCGTTCAGCCTGCGGGTACCGGAAGAGGCCGGGCTGACGGCGGATGCCTTCTGCCGGCAGTTTCCAACGGGGGGAGGGCGCAAGCGTGCTGCCGGGATCAACCGTCTGGCCGACACGCAGTTGAAGGAAGTCGCCGCACGCCTGCTCGATTGCTATCGCTGAGCAAAGAGCAACGCCCCGAACGGATCGGTCGGGGTGTTGCTTGTCACCAAGGGTCAGCGGTGCAGGCGCCTGGACCGCTGGATCCAATATAGCTTGAACGTAGTCTTATATTCCATAAAGTAAGTACAAAGTATTTTTATAGTGCGTTTTAATCTATTCAGTATTTTGAATCGATTGGAGCACTTGTCTGTGAACACTAAGGCGCTTTTACCTTTTGGCTTGGCATTACTGGCTACCTGCTCGACGGCTTTCGCGGGCGCCACTCTGGATCGCGTAACCAGCAGCGGGGAGCTGACCGGCGTTCTGATGGAAAGCTATCCGCCATTCTCCTTTCTCAATGAACAGAACCAGCTGGACGGGTTTGACGTGGATGTCGCCAAGGCCGTTGCGCAACGGCTAGGGGTGAAGCTGAAGCTGCAGACACCGTCCTGGGATGTCATCGCTGCAGGACACTGGAACGGACGATATGACATCTGCGTCTGCTCGATGACCCCGAGCAAGGCGCGGGCCGAAGTGTTCGACTTCCCGGTGGAGTATTACCAGTCACCGGCCGTGATCGTGGTGAATGCCAAAGACAAGGACATTGTCACGGGCAAGGATCTTTCAGGTAAAAAAGTCGGTGTGATCAGTGCGTCGACCTATGAAGCCTATCTGAACAAGGATCTGGTGATCGAGGGCGCCGAGGACAAGCCGTTGAGCTATCCATTCGAAAGCGTCCAGGTCGCGCCCTACGACAACGAAACGGTCGCCTTCCAGGATCTGGCCTTGGGCACCGGCGTGCGCCTGGATGCCATGGTCACCAACCTCATCACCGCTCGCGAACGCATTGCCCAGGATCCTCGCTTCAAAATTGCCGGCGACACGCTGTATGCGGAGCCTAACGTGGTCGCGATCGAAAAGGGCGATCCGCAATGGAACGCCAAAGTCACTGAGGTCGTCACCCAACTCAAGGCCGACGGCACATTAAGCAAGATTTCACAGAAGTGGATCGGTGCCGATATCAGCCAATGACAGCCCTCAATCCACACCCGGCCAAGGCGGCTGTAACCTCCGAAACCGAGACGCGTCGTTTCAGCCCGCTACTGGGGTTTCGCACTCGCCTGTATTTGACCTGGGCAGTGCTGTTCGGCCTGTGCGTCATGTTTTTCATGAGTTTCGATCTGAAGTTCTCGATCATTCTGCAGAAACTGCCCAATCTGGTCGGCCTGCATTTGGGGCCTGACGGTTTCTTGCAGGGCGCCGCACTGACGCTGTTCTTGTGCTTCTGCTCGATCTGGCTTTCGTTGCTCCTTGGCTTCGTGACGGCGCTGGCGCGCCTGTCTCGCAGTGCAGTGGCTTTCGGCATTGCCAGTTTCTATGCGTCTTTTTTTCGCGGTACTCCACTGCTGATCCAGATCCTGCTGATCTACCTGGGGCTGCCGCAGTTGGGTGTGGTTCCTGGCGCCATCAGCGCGGGGATCATTGCGCTCTCGCTCAATTATGGTGCCTACCTCAGCGAGATTTTTCGGGCCGGCATCATGGCTGTAGCACCCGGACAGCGCGAAGCGGCGATGGCTCTGGGGCTGGGGCCTGCGGCAACGTTCCTGCACATCGTCCTGCCGCAAGCCATGCGCACGATCATTCCCCCGACAACCAGTCAGTTCATTTCAATGCTCAAGGACTCATCGTTGATATCGGTGATGGGGGTCTGGGAAGTGATGTTCCTCGCGCAGTCGTACGGTCGCTCGTCCTACCGCTACATCGAAATGCTCACCACCGCAGCCGTTATCTATTGGCTCCTGTCCATTGGACTGGAGTTGATACAGAACCGTCTTGAACGCCACTACGGCAAAGGTTTCAAGCATCAGCGCTGACCCGCTCCGTTTAATGACTTTTACAGGTACTACGATGTCCGATCCAAAACCTCTGTTGTTTGCGTTATACGAGCAAGCCAGTGTCGGCTGTGGCGGCGCGCCGAGCCTCTGGACGCACCCGGCTGACGAACGACTGACCATCAACTCGCTGGGCTACTGGTCGAACCTGGCACGCATCGCCGACCAGGCTCATCTCGACATGCTGTTTTTTGGTGATGTGCTGGGTTTCTACGATGTGTTTGGCGGTAATGCCGACGCGGCCATGAAGTGGGCGGTGGAAGCACCGGCCAACGATCCGTTGATGATCATCCCGGCATTGGCCGCCGTGACGGAAAACCTGGCCTTCGGCGTCACTGTCACCACCAGCTACGAGCATCCGTTCACCCATGCCCGGCGTTTCAGCACGCTGGATCACCTGACCAATGGCCGGGTCGGCTGGAACATCGTCACCTCCTACCTGACCAGCGCCGCTCGCAACTTCGGCCTGGAGCAGATGATCAAGCACGATGATCGCTATGAACGCGCAGATGAATTTCTCGATGTGGTTTACAAACTCTGGGAAGGCAGCTGGGCAAACGATGCCGTGGTGGCCGACAAGTCTCGCCAGGTCTATGCCAAGGGCGATCGCGTGCGACCGATCGATCATGTTGGCGAGCATTACCGGGTGGCCGGGCCGCATTTGACGTCCCCGTCACCGCAACGCACACCCTTGCTGATCCAGGCCGGTTGGTCAGGCCGTGGTCGGGAGTTTGCGGCCAAGCACGCCGAACTGATTTTCATCGCCAAGTCCAACCCGCTGGAGATTCGCCAGGGACTGGAAGATATATGGACGCAGGCCCGGGCACGGGGGCGTCACGCTGAAGATGTCAAATCACTGACGGTCCTGCGCATCGTCACGGCCAGGACCGAGATCGAAGCCCAGCGCAAATATGACGAGCTGCAAAGCAACTATCACTTGCAGGCGCAGCTGGTGAGTTATGCCGGTGATACCGGTATCGACATCAGCCGCTACGCAGACAGCGATGCGTTATCCACTCACACCGAAGGCATGACCTCCTACGTGATGCGTCCCGATGGCAGTGGCAAGCCCTTGACCGCCGGCGATGTCAAACAGCGCTTTGCCAACGTCACCCGGGGCAGTGATCTGATTCTGGTGGGAACGCCGCACCAAGTGGCCGATCGGATCGAAGAGCACGCCCGAATCTCCGGCACCAGCGGCTACATGCTCAACCCGCTGATCAGCCCGGGCAGCCTCGAGGACTTCGTTGAACTGGTCATTCCTGAACTGCAAAAACGTGGTTTGTATCGCACCCAGCCACAGAGCGGTACTTTCCGTTCGCGGTTACGGGACGATGGCGCTAACCATTTACCGGATTCGGCTTACGGCGCCTCATTCCGCTTTGATAAAGGTTTTCAGGACGGGGCAGTCTAGAAAAAAGGGGCTCTCCAGAGGCTAATGCCAGTCAGTTAAGCCCGGGACACTGTGGGAGCGAGCTTGCTCGCGATGGCGGACTGTCAGATACATTGATTTTGAATGTGCGACCGTCATCGCGAGCAAGCTCGCTCCCACAAGGTTTGCGGTGTTCAAACACTTAACTGACGGGCATTCTCTCCAGGGGCCCCTTTTGTGGGCAAATGCCCTGATCAGAAGTATTTGAGCCATCCGATATCGCGACGGCGTGCTTTCAATGCCGCGAACCAGCGCACAGGCAAATACAGGGACAAAGCCAAGAGCACCGCCGTCAGCCACACAGCCCAAATGCTGTCGAAACCGAAAAAAATTCCCTGGTTCAATCCGAACAGCGCCACGCTGACCAGATACAGCGCCTTGAGTACGTAAAGGTGGAGCAAGTAGAAGAACATCGGCGCCGCGCCAAAGACTGCCAATGCATTGACCCACTTGCGTTGTTGAGCCCGTTCCAGGGCACGAAGCAGTAACAGGCCCATGCCCAGCGTCAGCGAAAGGAACAGCAGGGAAGGTGGGTATTTTGTGATGTTGAAGAAACTCATGAGGGTTTGCGTGAGGCCTTCATGGGCGACCCAATGCACCTCGCCATAACCATTGACTGCTCGCAGTGCGACAAATCCGATCAATGTCCCGGCCCCTGCAAGCAGCAGGGTACGTTGACGCTCTGCGGCCAAAACCTGGCCAGCGAACCAGGGGCCGATACTGTATCCAAGGGCGATCACACCGATCCACGGCAGCACAGGATAAGAGGTGCGCAGGCGCAAGCCGTCGGAGAGTTCGATCCAGCCGCGATCATGCAGAATCGCCCAGGGTATATGCATGGGCGAGCCTGTCGCGAAGTGCACATTATCCAGCAGGTTGTGCCCGGCCACGATCACCAGGCCCAGGCAGCACAGAATGGGCCTGGGTAACCAGACCAGTCCGGCCAGGGCAATCATGCAGATGCCAATCGCCCAGATCACTTGCATGTAAATCGCCGTAGGCGGGAACTGAAATGTCCAGGCGAAATTCACCAGGGTGAACTCCAGCAGTACCAGGAACAGACCGCGCTTGAACAAAAAGGCTGACACATCACCCTTGCCCTGGTGCTTTTGGCCATACAGGTAAGCGGAAAGTCCAGTGAGCAGTATGAAAACCGGCGCACACAAATGGGCAAGTGTGCGGCTGAAAAATAGCGCCGGCTCAGTGGAGCCGATGTCCATCGGGTCTGTTACCTGACGGTGCAAAAAGAACGTTTCGCGCACGTGATCCAACAGCATAAGAAGGATTACCAATCCCCTCAGGGCATCAATGGACAGCAGGCGTTGGTTCAAGCGTGTGATGGGGGGGATGTGAGTAGAAGTTGTCATCGAATGTCGCAAGCAGGGAGTGGATGGCTCTGCCAGTGGAGCCTGACAGTGCATGTTTGTATAAGGTATAACATAACATATCCACCAAGGGCGACTGTCTGATTGCGTTGATAGCTGTCTACCGAGACGCCTTCAACTCAAGGAATGCGTCCCGCAATCGAGCGTCGCCTGAGTTCGGCCTGAATTCCTTGAATTGTTTAATGGAGCATCAGCCTGGGAACTGATCCCCAAACATAGGGTGCCCGCCGGCGGAACCTTCGCGCGTCGCCTCGTCCTGAATCACATCTCAGTGTTCGACCATCACGCCGCCCTCAAGGCGCAGGATATCGACCACGACCCAGTTCGCCGGCTGGCCGAGGCCAGTGAAGCGACCGTGCAACATGACGAAGTCGTCTTCAGCGACTGCCAGTTGGCATTCGAAACGCAAATCGCGGAATGATTTCCCGTACACCGATGCTCGTTGGCATGCTGATCCGCACGACCCCATGCAGTTCCAGGCCACCGCGAACGCTTTGCTCGGCTTCTTCCACCGTGACGAGGATGGGTTCCATGCGCGAGAGAAAATCCGCCCCGGCCTCGGTCGGTACGACGGCACGTGTCGATCTCGCCAGCAGCAGGGTGCCGAGATCGGCTTCGAGCTCGGCGACAATCCTGGAGACCTGGGATTGAGAAAGACCCACCTCGCGTGCTGCGGCCGAAAAACTGCTCAGTCGCGCCACCCTTGTGAAAAGCCTGTAGGAGAAAAGGTCTTTCTTGGGTTAGCACCTTGACCCCGCTGGCAGAGGCGACTGTGAAACGCGGCAGATTGGGGGAGTGATTTTTTGGAGGGAGGTAGCCGGGGCACTATGACCCCAGCTACCAGTGGTGCAAATGATCACGCAACTTCGGTATGGAAAGGATAGTCCGTGTAACCCACTTCCGTGCCACCGAAGAACGACTCGCGGTCATACGGGTTCAGCGGCCAGCCATTGCGCAGGCGCTCCGGCAAGTCAGGGTTGGCGATGAAGTGGCGGCCGAACGCGACCAGGTCTGCATCGCCGGCCTCAAGGATCGCGTTGGCCGATTCACCGGAGAAACCGCCCGCCGCGATAAGCGTGCCCTTGTAGTGCTGGCGGATGAGTTGGGACGCCACCGGATTCTGGTCGCGGCGCTCGTCTTCGGCGACACCCAGGATGCGCGGTTCGATCAGGTGCAGATAGGCGAGGTCCAGCTTGTTCAGTTCGCGCGCGACATAGGTGAACAGGCCAATGGGATCGCTGTCGGACATATCGCCGAAATTGCCGCTCGGCCCCAGGCGTACTGCCACCCGATTGCTGCCCCAGACGGAGATCACCGCCTTTACCGCTTCGAGCAGGAACCGGCTGCGGTTCTCGAACGAGCCACCGTAGATATCCGTACGTTTGTTGCTGCCGTCCTGGAGGAACTGATCAAACAGGTAGCCGTTGGCCGAGTGCAACTCCACGCCGTCGAATCCGGCTGCGATACCGCGCTCGGCCGCGGCGCGGAAGCTTTCCACCAGCCCGCGGATTTCCGCGATGGTCAGTTCGCGCGGCGGGCTGCCGGGGGTCCAGCCAGTCTCGGTGAAGGCGAGGCCGCCGTGGTCCACGACGGAAGGGGCCACCGGCTGGGCGCCGCCCGGCTGCAGGAGGCTATTTGACTGGCGCCCCGCATGATAGAGCTGCAGAAAGATCTTGCCGCCCTTGGCATGAACCGCATCGGTCACGAGCTTCCAGCCGGCGATCTGGCTGTCGTCATACAGACCGGGAGCACCGAGGTAGCCATTACCATTGGCTGCGGCGATAGTCGCTTCGCCGATCAGCAGGCCACCGGCGGTGGTACGCTGGGCGTAGTACTCGGCCATCAACTGGCCAGGGATGGCGCCCGGCTCGGCACGCATACGGGTAAGTGGCGCCAGAACGACGCGATGGGAAATCCGGTGTGGACCTATCTGGATGCTCGTATGCAGTTTGGACATGACAACGATACCTATCAGTGGTGGGATGGCGCCAATGTAGGCGTAAAATTCGCGGAGAAAAATATCCCGCGAAGCCGAACATTTCGGATGTTTTTTCCGTAATCCCGCCTTGTTGGTGGGGTTCTGTCGGAGCAGGCAGGAAAAGTGATGGAAAGTCTGAATGGCATCTCGATGTTCGTGCAGGTTGCCGAAACGCGCAGCTTTACCGAGTCCGCCCGCCAGTTGGGGGTGTCATCCTCGACCGTGGGCAAAACCATCGCCCGGATGGAGGAGCGCTTGCATGTGCGGCTGTTTCATCGCAGCACACGCAGCATCACGCTGACGGCCGAGGGGACCCTGTTCCTTGAGCGCTGCCGGCGCATCCTCAGCGAGGTCACCGCTGCCGAGTCCGAGCTGTCAGGCCTGGCTGGCAGTCCACGTGGGCGACTTCGCGTAGGCACTCCGCTACTGGGCGACCTGATGATGCCGGCCTTTGACGGGTTCATGGAGCAGTATCCGGAAGTCGAACTGGATATCGATTTTTGCGATCGCATGGTCGATGTGATCGAGGAGGGGTTCGACGTGGTGATTCGCACCGGCGAGCAAACCGATTCTCGCTTGACTGCGCGCCGCCTGGGTTCCTGCGCACATGTGCTGGTGGCGTCGCCGACGTATCTCAAGCGGCATGGCGTACCCGCGTATCCGCGTGAACTGGAACGCCATGCATGCCTGCAGCACAAATTCCCCGCAACCGGAAAGCTGGAACGCTGGCCGCTGCGACTCGAAGCCTCCGAGGCTGAACTGGTGCTGCCCGCCACGATGACGTCGAACACCATCGAGCCACTTGCCTACTCCGCAATCCAGGGCAGGGGCATTGCCTTTCTGCCGACTTTCCTGGTGCGCGAAGCGCTGGAAAGCGGCCAGCTGGTCACCGTGCTGGACGACTGCATTGACCGCCAGGTCGTCTTCTGGATGCTGTGGCCAGCCAACCGTTATGCCTCACCCAAGTTGCGCGTTTTCATTGACTACATGAGTGCGCATTTGCGCATCTGATCGCTTACGCCTGCAGCTTCAGGCGCACACCGTCGCGGTTGGAAATTTCGATGGCATCGATCAATTCGTGCATGCGCATGGCATCCGCCATGGTCGGTGCAACCTGGGTACCGTCGCGCACATCCCTGGCGTAGGCGGCATACAAGTGGGCCAGTTCCTGCTGGCTGCCGCCCAGGTCATTCTCCGGCAGCCAGTTGTAGCGCGGCGGCACCGTGAGTGTATGCATCGGTTGCGAGTCGCCCTGGGCCGCTTCGATGGTATTGAACTGGTCGCCAAAACTGGTGGTGTTCCAGATCTTGAGATCACCCTGGGTGCCGGTCAGGTCCAGCTGTATGCCATGGTTGCTGCGTTTCCCGGCTTCGATATGGACCGTCAGCACAGCCCCGTTGGAGAAGGTACCGTTGACCAGAACCTGGTCGGCCGTTGTGTGTTTCAGTACCTCACCTGTCTCGATCAGCGTCACTTCCGGGAACTGGTTTACTGTCAGAGCGCTGATGCTCTGCGGATGGCCCAGCGTGCTGAACACCGCATCGAAATAGTGACCGCCATAGATGGAAAGCAGGCTGGAGAAGTTCTCCGGCGGGATGGTGAAGTGCAGGGCAGCCAGGCGTTCACGCTGGAAATATTCGACGCTGACATGCAACCGTACCGAACGCAGTTCCCCGATGTAGCCGTCCTTTAACAGATCGCGTACGTAGCGATAGTCCGGATTCAGTCGACGCTGCAATCCGACGATATGCCGAACGCCAGCCTTCTCGGCAAGCGCTATCAGTTCCTGCGACACGGCCTTGCTGGGCGTCAGCGGCCATTCGCAGTACACATCTTTGCCGGCGGCGATGGCTGCTCGTACGGTGGCCTCGTGCTGGGGTGCCGTGTTGAGCACGAGCACCAGATCCACTTGCGGATGATTGACCAGCGCCTCCACGGAATCGAGTGCAAAGCGGATGCCGTGGCGCAGTGCCAACTCGGCGGCTTTTTCCGGGCTGCGACTGTGGACTGCCGTCAGCTCATAGTCGGGAAGCAACTGGAGGGCGGGCAAGTGGCCGTACTCGGCCCAATGACCGACGCCAATGAGACCCACTCGAATTTTTTTTGATGACAGGGTCATGGAAACTCCTGAGCCTGGTTTGAAGGGAAAGGTTGCGTTGTCGGGCGACGACGGCTGGCGGCATAAGGCCAATACCGCGCAGAGGGCGCTGATAAAGCCAAGGTTGGCCACGGCAAATAACGTCATGGCGCCAAGGTATTCCAACTGCGAAAAACCTGGTCGAGCCAGTGTAGGGAGAGATGTAGTCGGGAAAAATGCGTTAGAGATCCGAACACTTCGGACGCTGGTGTCCGCAATACTCCGCACCAGGACTACCGAGAGGTTTGGCCCAAGCCTTCCGTATTGACTTCAGTCTTTTTTTGGAAAAATTGCACGGCACTTGACCACCCGATTGCATTCGACCTGACCAGTGATTGCGACGGATTTGACCGGAATGCTTTGTAACCACGATCGGCAGAGAACGGCCAATAGCAACCCTTCATGATCGGCTGCTATTGGCAAAAAGGTAGCACTGGCCTACACCGACCTACGGCGAGTGCCAGCAATGGATCGCAAGAGTCGCACTACTTCGATACCACCAGTGCCGGTGGCTGCCAGCTGCCTTCACCAGCGGGAAGAATCGAAGGTGGCGTGGCCTTCGGCCAATAGAGGCGCATCACCAGATAGGCCGAGTCGTCAGGCGCGGGTAACCAGTTGGACTCCTTGGTCTTGCCCGGCGAATCCTTCTGGATGTACAGCGTCAGTGAACCATCCGCGTTCTTTTTCATGGCCGACAGCATTGGCGAATTGATCAGGTAGCGGTTGATCGGATTCTTGATCAGCAGTTGGCTTTTGCCGTCGTACATGGTCACCGACCAGAAGGCATTGACTGGCGGCAATTTGCCGGCGGGGAAGGTGAGCGTGTAGCTGTGCTTGCCGGTATTCAACGTCTGGCCAGTGCCATCGGTACGCGTAATGGGGTACATCGCCTCGGCGGCGTCATTACCGTACAGACCAGCCTTCGCTGCGCCAGCCCGCATCAGCCAGTCGCCTTTGTAGAACGCCTGGTCGCCGAAGAACGCGCCGACGCTCCAGCCGTTGATATTCTTCATTCCGCTCGAGAGGAACTTGTCGACCTTCTCGTCGCCGGCCTTCATCCCGAGCAGGACCACGGCCTTGTGCTCAAGCGAGAGGTCCTTGAACTCGAAGTTCCGCCCAGGACCTACGCCAATACTGGCCAGCCTGGCCCGGATCTCCTTGTCGTCATCCGATGCTGGCACATACTGCAGCGCGGCCGACAGGTACTCGTAGAAGTTGGCCTTGATGCCATCCGTGGTGGCCGGCACGAAATCGATCTTCGACGCAGCGAGCGGCGCAGGTTGATGGAGGAAGGCGGACAGCGACTGGATCTTGTAGCCCGCCTGCAACTTCTCGACATTTGGCATATCGGCCGGATTGAACAACTGGGTCCGGATCAGGGTCAGTGCGAAGGGAGTCGTGGAGCTGAACACCTTCTCGATGCCTGGAGGTGTCGCACCCTTCCAGTCGGGGCCTGCAATCATGTAGCTCCCGGGCGCGCTGGCAGTTGCCCGGCTCCCGATGTAGCCGTAGTTGTAGGTGTTGCCGTCGATCAGTTGCACCGAGTAGTAGCGCTTTTTGGAGACGGCCGGCACGGTAATCACGAGCGGCTCTGCACGCAGGTCGGCCCAGAGTATCGAGTACGGCGTGTCGCTGTTGGGTGTAATGATGGCGGTGTCAGCCGGTGTCGCGACCCGATGATCGTTGTGCAGTTGGTTGAAGGGGGCCTTGAACTGGCTGGACTTGGAGTCCACCGCGAATTCGTTCATCACGGCGTAGTTCATAACCAGCGGCAAGCCGTAGATAAAGCCTTCCTCGGCGATCGCCTTGGTTTGCTCCAGACTCGGCGCGGGCACACCCTTGGCCTCATCCGCCTTGTCTGCCTGCGCGATAGGATCGTTTTTGCCCGCACACCCCGCGAAAAGCGTTGAACCCACTACGACGACTGCCGCAGCCATTGTCCAGCCCCGGTTTGACTTCCTGTTCATTTCCACCTCATTAGTTTTGAGCAAGCTGGCACCGTGAGCCTTCGTGGCCACGGTGAAATCATCTGAATGCCTGAAACCCTCCCGACTTTTTCAGTAGGTGCCAGGTCATGTGGGCGATCAGGGCTTCAATCCAGGTGTTGTCGAACTCGACTGATACACGATTGCCAGACAAGGTTTTTTGCTGATCGACTGGCGTGCCCCCGCCCAGACCGCGACTCACTAAAATTCAGGTCTATCTCTAAACTTAGCGACTGAGTAAATCTTGTGGCGAAGCGTCTACTCACACGCTCAGGGAGTGTAGATCACAATAAGCCAGCATTCCCTTGCGCAGCTGAGCAGCTCAGATTCAGTTCCGTAATATTTACGCGCCGCCGTTACGGACCATTTGGCTTCGAGAACAGCCAATCGTGATCAGCAGCCAAAAAACGGATAGTCAGAGATTAACTCTTGAGGTCCGCCAAAGACCGCTATGGGTCGGCTTCAGCCGGTCGTGGAAGGCAGAAATCGGCCACAAGCGGACAGTCAAACACCGGTACCATTGCACACTGCCTTTTCGATTAACGTGGTCTAAAGAGTTCGCCGATCTGCCTTAGCGAAAAAAACGCTCATCGTGCGGCGGACAGCGGATTTTATGGTATTCAGGCTGTATCGTTCACGGAAGTCAGCGCGCCGATACTTCTTCCGAAGGCACACGAATTTTTCAGCAAACGGAGTCACCTAACATGGACGTCATCAATCAGCTGCAGCCCGAAGAGTGTGCAGGCATGGAGGATATCCGACGCGAAATCGATGCCCTAGATCAGGTTGTTATCAAGCTGTTGGGTAAGCGCTTTCACTACGTACTGGCTGCCTCGAAGTACAAGACCTCAGTGACTTCGGTGCGTGCTCCGGAGCGTTTCAAGGCCATGTTGGCGACACGACGCGAGTGGGCCGAGGCTGAGGGCCTGAGCCCGGATGCAATCGAGAAGATGTACAGTGACCTGGTGAACCACTTCATTGCAGAAGAAATGAAACACTGGACGGCTCATCAATCCGACACCTGACTCTAGTGTCCGGACTGACTTCCTCGGGGCGTGAAGCAGACATTGACTCACGCTGTGATTGACGGGCTGGCCGATAGTGGCCAGTGGAGAAGAAACCCATCAGCGCCAAGCGGACTGATCGACCCTGGCCGGGGTCGATCAGGGGAGTTTCTTAGAAACTCCATTCCTCAGCCTGAACGACTCGGCAGAATGGCCCCGCCAAGGTTGCATTGTGGTGGGCAACGATGGCCTCTGCTTTGAGCGTTGGAGTATCAGAGCAGGTATGTCCGTCGGCGATGAGCACAGCATCGAAGCCGCAATCGCGGGCAGCACGGCAAGTACTATCTACGCAGTATTGAGTTTTCATTCCTGTAACGACGATGCCTTCACAGCCGCGTTCGCGTAGCTGACCAGCCAGCTCAGTCTGAGCAAAGGCGTTGGGACGTTTTTTCTCAAAAATCACTTCGTCACCTCTTAGCTGCAACTCCTGGACAAGCTCGGTGAGCGGACTACCCGGCTCGATAGGAGACCCGGCCGGACCTATGTGGCGGGCGAGAAAGATGGGGGCGCCAGCCTCCCGTGCACTTCTCATCAGCCTATTCAATGTATCGAGAAGCGCTTCACTGCCCCAAGGTCTATCCGGGCCGTGTACAAGCCCTACCTGCATGTCGAGAATCAGAAGTGCATACATGTGCGTTTCCTTACGTTTGTGCCAATAAAACCGGGGCAAAAAAAAGACCCGGTCCATTACTGGCGGGTCTTTGGGGTTATGCGTTGTTTTAACTCACACAACCTCCCACGACCCGCCTGTGGCGGTCGTGAAGGTTGTGGTCGATTCGATGCATGGCGTAGTCATGAAGCATGACCTTAACTGTGGCGCGCCGGTCTTGCAAGTGAGCATGCCCGGGATGAAAGTCATTTCATGCAGATGGGACTCAACGACAGCTCTTGGCCGATTTCTGCCTGTCGTGAAGGGCTGTATCCGACCCAGGCTGTGTGAAAACGCACTGAGTACGTCGATAACGGAGAGTTGCGTGCGTTGCCTGCGAAACAGCAGACGGAAGCGCGAATTACCTTAGTCAGCTACATAGGTGTTCGTAAATGCGATTTGGGC
>NZ_JAHBDN010000062.1:0-49887 GCF_019956445.1 Pseudomonas sp. BF-R-19 | reverse complement strand
CTCGCGAAAGCGGTGTATCAGTCAACATTTTTGTCAATTGATACACCGCTTTCGCGAGCAAGCCCGCTCCCACACTAGACCGAGTTAGTGCAGTTTCAGCCGTGGCTCAGTCCCACGACCGATCTTGCTACCCAGCATCAGCATCGCCGTGCGGAACGGCCCGTACAGCGCCATCTGGTGCATGCGGTACAGCGACACGTAGAACATCCGCGCCAGCCAGCCTTCGAGCATCACGCTGCCGGTGAGGTTGCCCATCAGGTTACCCACAGCCGAAAAACGCGACAGCGAGATCAGCGAGCCGTAGTCGGTGTACTTGTACTCCGGCAGTGCCTTGCCTTCGATGCGCAGTTTCAGCGATTTGGCCAGCAACGAAGCCTGTTGGTGAGCGGCCTGGGCACGTGGCGGCACATTGCGGTCGCTGCCCGGTTGCGGGCAAGCGGCGCAGTCACCGAAGGCGAAGATGTTCTCGTCGCGGGTGGTTTGCAGGGTTGGCAGCACTTGCAGCTGATTGATGCGGTTGGTTTCCAGGCCATCGATGTCCTTGAGGAAACCCGGTGCGCGAATCCCCGCGGCCCAGACTTTCAGGCTGGCCTTGATTTCGTTGCCGTCGGCGGTGATCAGGCTATCGGCCGTCACTTCGCTGACAGCGGCATTGGTCATGACGTTGACCCCGAGCTTCTCCAGGGTTTTATGCACAGGTCCGCCAATCCGCTCTGGCAGCGCCGGCAGCACCCGTGGACCGGCTTCGATCAGGGTGATGTGCATGTTTTCCGGTTTGATCCGGTCCAGGCCATAGGCTGCCAGTTCGTGGGCGGCGTTGTGCAGTTCGGCGGCCAGTTCGACTCCGGTGGCACCGGCGCCGACGATGGCCACGCTGATTTGTTCGATCGTGTCGGTCTGACCGGCGTGAGCGCGCAAATAGTGATTGAGCAGTTGCTGGTGGAATCGCTCGGCCTGTTTGCGGGTGTCGAGGAACAGGCAGTGTTGCGCCGCGCCCTGGGTGCCGAAATCGTTGGTGGTGCTGCCGACGGAGATCACCAGTGAGTCGTAAGGCACTTCGCGGGCCGGCACCAGCTCCACACCAGCTTCGTCATAGGTGGCGGCCAGCTGGATTTTTTTCTTCGCGCGATCGAGCCCGCTCATGCGCCCCAGCTGGAACTCGAAATGGTTCCATTTGGCTTGGGCGACATAGTTGAGTTCGTCTTCGGAAGAGTTCAGGGAACCGGCCGCCACTTCGTGCAACAACGGTTTCCAGATGTGGGTCAGGTTCGCGTCGACCAGCATCACGCTGGCCGTGCCGCGCTTGCCCAGAGTCTTACCCAGACGGGTAGCCAACTCCAGACCGCCGGCGCCGCCGCCGACAATGACAATACGATGGGACATGGGGATAACTCGCAAGGCTAAAGGAAATCGGTGCAATTACCCGAGCGAGCGCGAGGCAGCTCATAGCGTCAGGTAACTGATAAGTCGGCTCAAAAGGCCCAGACCAATGGTCACTGCCAGGACCAGTACAAGGAGCATCCACGGCCGAAAAGGCCGGCGCTCGACTTGGTGCTGGGACAACTGCAGGTACTCTTCGACATGCTTTTGGTCATCGGGGTTCAGGCGGCTGGTCATATCGGGCCTCGTCAGGGGTAGACGTTGCTGAATGTGTAGAAGCTACAGGGAAATTATTCAGCTGTGAACGGAGCTTAGCTGCTGACCGGGGAAAGGCTCGAGGCTCACAGGCTGATCCCGACGTCGAACACAATGCTGCGCCCCAGGTTGCTGCGCAAGAAGTCCGGCGCATCCGGGTGAGCGAACAGCACGCGGGCGAATGTCGGCCCAACCAATGACAGCGAACGCCAGCCTTGGCGCAGGTATTCGGTCGGCGGCGGGAAATGGCTGTTGAGGTCCAGCACTTCGCGTTTGAGGCTGGCGAAGGCAATGATGTCCAGTTCACCCAGATCCATGCCGCGCTCTTTGTAGTTGTGCGCTTTTTTGCGCAAGGTCGGCGCCAATCGCAGCAAAAACTCGTTGGCGGGGATGCGTCGTGGCTTGGCCTCGCGGCGCACCAGTTGACTCAGGGAAAACGCGCTGCGTCGGCGTTGCAGTTCGTCGCGCCATTCATCGTTGAGGCGCCGCCCCTCGTCGAGCACGAAGAACACCTCGAAACTGGCATCGCGAAACAACACATCCGGCGGCTCCCCGGCGGGGGCGAACTCATCGGCACGATAGGGAATGTTCAAGCCTTGCAGCAGGCGCTGGCAGACCCAACGCTCTCGCTCCCATTTGCGGGCATTGGACAGGAACGCGTTGGCTTGCTCGGCCGCGATGGTCAGCAGGCGTAAATAATCTGAGTCATCCATAGGCCCAAGCTTAGCGTTCAAATGTGATCGCAAAGAAGACAATTTGTCGCAGAGGCTCATAGCCTCCCGTTCCCATGCCCGTTCCAGGGCCCTGCACAAAATGGATAGTGATCTGCGCTCACTGGCTATTGCCACGTATCGGGCGGCTCTACCCTCGGCTGTACGGACGTAAGCCGTGTTACCGACGCTCTAAAAAAACAACAACAAGAGATATATGCCATGCGCAAGATCGACGTACATGAGGTTATCGACAACGCTCGTTTCAACCGCTTTCACTGGATGGTGCTGTTCTGGTGTGCCCTGATCATCATCTTCGACGGTTACGATCTGGTGATCTACGGCGTGGTCCTGCCGATGCTGATGAAAGAGTGGGGGCTCAGTCCTCTGCAAGCCGGTGCCCTGGGCAGCTATGCACTGTTCGGCATGATGTTCGGCGCGCTGTTCTTCGGACCGCTGTCGGACAGGATCGGCCGCAAAAAAGCCATCACGATCTGCGTGATGCTCTTCAGTGGTTTCACCGTGCTCAACGGTTTCGCCCGAAACCCCACCGAGTTCGGCCTCTGTCGCTTCATTGCCGGGCTCGGCATTGGCGGCGTGATGCCTAACGTCGTGGCACTGATGAACGAGTACGCGCCAAAAAAAATCCGCAGCACGCTGGTGGCGATCATGTTCAGCGGTTACTCGGTGGGCGGCATGCTGTCCGCCGGGCTGGGCATTGTGCTGATCCCGAGTTTCGGCTGGCAGTCGGTGTTTTACGTGGCGGTCCTGCCGTTGCTGTTGTTGCCGCTGATCATGTATTTCCTGCCCGAATCGGTGGGCTTCATGTTGCGTCAGGGGCGTAATGAAGAGGCGCGCAATATTCTTCAGCGGATTGATCCGGCCTACGTCGCGCAAACCTCTGATCAATTGCACATGGCCGAAGTGAAAGGCACCGGCACACCAGTGTTGCAGTTGTTCCGTGAAGGCCGTGCGCTGCGCACGCTGATGCTGTGGCTGGCGTTTTTCTGCTGCCTGCTGATGGTGTACGCGCTGAGTTCCTGGCTGCCGAAACTGATGGCCAACGCCGGTTACAGCCTGGGTTCGAGCCTGTCGTTCCTGCTGGTGTTGAACTTCGGCGCGATCTTCGGCGCGGTCGGTGGCGGGGTGCTGGGTGACAAACTCAATCTGCCGCGGGTGCTGTCGGTGTTTTTCGCCATGGCGGCGGTGTCGATCACCCTGTTGGGCTTCAACAGCCCGATGCCGGTGTTGTACCTGCTGATCGCCATTGCGGGTGCCACCACCATTGGCTCGCAGATTCTTTTGTACGCCTGCGCCGCGCAGTTTTATTCCATGACCATTCGTTCCACCGGCTTGGGCTGGGCGTCGGGCATTGGGCGCAACGGGGCCATCGTCGGTCCGCTGCTGGGTGGCGCCTTGCTCGGGATCAGCCTGCCCCTGCAACTGAACTTCATGGCGTTTGCCTTGCCCGGTGCGGTGGCGGCTCTGGCCATGACCGTGTTCGCCATCAGCAGCCGACGCAGCGCTGCTGGCGTCAACCCAGCGTTGTCAGCGACCGGTGCCTGAATCATGAAAGCGTTTTTCCAGGACTTCTCGTTGTCAGCCGCCGTGGCTGGATTGATTGCCACGGTGATTTCCTATGCCGGCCCGTTGGTGATCATCTTTCAGGCGGCAGAAGCGGCGCATCTTTCGCGGGAAGTGTTGTCGTCCTGGATCTGGGCGATCTCCATTGGTAGCGCCGTGCTCGGTATCGGTTTGAGCCTGCGCTACCGCGTTCCGGTGATCATCGCCTGGTCGGCGCCGGGCTCGGCGTTGCTGGTGACGCTGTTGCCGGACATCTCCATGGCAGAGGCGGTGGGGGCTTATCTGGTCAGCAGCCTGATCATTTTCGTGGTCGGCATCTCGGGGGCTTTCGACCGGATCATCAGCAAGCTGCCCGCCGCCATCGCGGCGGCGATGCTGGCGGGGATCCTGTTCAGTTTCGGCACCGGCTTGTTCGTGTCGATGCAGCACAAGCCGTTGCTGGTCCTGGCGATGTTTGCCTGCTACCTGATCTGCAAGCGTGTGATGCCGCGTTATGCAGTGATGATGGTGCTGCTGGTGGGCTGTTCGATTGCCGCGTTCACCGGTGATTTGCATCGTGAAGCACTGGTGATCGGCCTGGCTACGCCGGTGTGGATCACGCCTGAGTTCAGCCTGGGCGCGATCCTGAACATCGCCTTGCCGCTGGTGATGGTGGCGCTGACCGGTCAATTCGTGCCCGGCATGGCGGTGCTGCGCGCCAGTGGATACCCAACGCCGGCGAGCCCGATCATCGCCAGTAGCGCGCTGGGCACGGCATTGCTGGCGCCGTTCGGTTGCCATGGACTGAATCTGGCGGCGATCACCGCAGCAATCTGCACCGGTCGCGAAGCCCACGAAGATCCTCGCAAACGCTACGTGGCCGGAGTTGTCGGCGGCCTGTGCTACCTGCTGTTTGGAATCTTCGGCGCCACGCTGGTCTCGCTGTTTTCAGCGTTCCCCAAAGAGTTGATCGCGGCACTGGCCGGCCTTGCCTTGTTCGCCGCCATTGCCGGCGCGTTGACGGGCGCGATGGCGGTGCCGAGCGATCGCGAAGCCGCGCTGGTGACCTTTCTGGTCACGGCTTCGGGCATGTCGCTGTTCGGTTTGTCCGCGGCGTTCTGGGGGCTGATTTTCGGCATGCTCACCCATGTGCTGTTGAGCGCCCGTCGTTCCGTCCCCCGTCGCAAATCCACTGCAACTGAAGTCCTTCAACCAGTCGATCAATAACAATAAGAGAAAAACGATGAAACAGATTCTCCCAACAACCGGTTCGGCGTTGTCCCTGGCTGTCGTCTCGGGTTTTTCCACAGGCGCGATGGCGGCGGAAACCGGCTTTGTCGAAGACACCACCGCGACGTTGCAGGCGCGCAATTACTACTTCAGCCGCGACTATTCCGACATCGTCGGCGCCAACCAGCAATCGAAGGCTGAAGAGTGGGCCCAGGGTTTCATCCTCAACGTGAAGTCCGGATACACCCCGGGCACCGTAGGGTTTGGGGTGGACGTCATCGGCTTGCTCGGCCTCAAGCTCGACAGCGCCCCGGACCGGACCAATACCGGTTTGCTGCCGGTGCAGGACGACGGCCGCGCGGCGGACAACTACAGCCGCCTGGAAGGCGCGTTAAAGATGCGCTACTCCAAAACCGAACTGAAAGTCGGTGAGCTGCAACCCAATCTGCCAGTGTTGGCATTCAGCGATATTCGCCTGCTGCCACCGAGTTATCAGGGCGCAAGCATCACCTCCAACGAGATCAATGGCCTGACCCTGCAGGGTGGTCACTTGAGTTCAACCAGCCTGCGCAACGAGGCTGGCGACGAAAAGATGCAAGCGATGCTGGGCCATGTGCCGCAGCGCCAGGTCAGTAGTGACGGTTTCAATTTTGCCGGCGCTGATTATGTCTTCAACGACAAGCGCAGCTCGGTCAGCGCCTGGTACGGGCAACTGGAAGATATCTACAACCAGCGTTTTCTGGGTTTAAAGCACAGTGAGCCGGTGGGCGACTGGGTCCTCGGTGCCAACCTCGGTTACTACGATTCGCGCGAGGACGGCGAGAAACTGCTGGGCAACATCGACAACCAGGCGTTCTTCTCGTTGCTGTCGGCCAAGCGTGGCGGCCATACGTTTTACGTCGGCTATCAGGGCATGTTCGGTGACAGTGCGTTCCCACGGGTGTTTGCCAACATCTCACCACTGGGCAACGAAGTACCGACCTACGAGTTTGCCTCCACCGATGAACGTTCCTGGCAGGCGCGCTACGACTACGACTTCGCGGCGCTCGGCGTGCCGGGGCTGACCAGCACCGTGCGCTACATCAGCGGCAATAACGTCGATACCGGCAAGGGCTATGAAGGCAAGGATCGCGAGCGGGACCTGGACATCGGCTATGTGCTGCAGAGCGGCAGCCTCAAGGGCCTTGGCATCCGTGTGCGCAATGCGATGGCGCGTTCAAACTACCGCAGTGATATCGACGAGAACCGCTTGATCCTCAGCTACACGTGGACCTTGCTGTGAGCCATTGATCACAGGTTGCTGGTGCAATCACCCATGACGTTGTAGGTCACGCGATGGGTCTGGCCCTGATGATCGACATACTCCATGGTCGCCGGTACAACCCCGCACGCGGTCGCCGTGTCGGACACAGAAACCACCTTGGCGATGTCCAGTGGCTGCGCCGGGTTGTACAGGACCGCGAGGGGTTCGTTGTCGGCGGCCATGGCCGAGGTGGCGATGACGGTCAGCAACAGGCTGATCAACGTTTTCATGTTGGCGTGCTCCGTGTCGGTTCTGATGTCTGAATTTTAGTCTTTGCCACCGACGGATAAAGGGGCGAACGGCGGATGCAGCCTTACATAAAACGTAACAGTCATCGCCCGAGGGGGGCTTATGGATGTGCTTAACAACTTGCGCGTGTTTATCCGGGTGGTGGACTGCGCCAGTTTCACCGGGGCTGCCGATGCGCTGGATCTGTCGACCGCGCAGGTATCCCGATTGGTGGCGGATCTGGAGGAGCATGTACAGGCGCGTCTGCTGCAACGCACCACGCGGCGCTTGAGCCTGACCGATGCCGGCGAGCGCTTGCTGCTGCGCAGCCGACAAATCGTCGAAGCCATGGATGAGGCGACGGCCGAGGCACGTGGCGCTCATATCAATCCGTCCGGACGCCTGCGGGTGCATAGCATGAACGGCCTGGGTGTGCTGCTCACGCCGTTGATCGCCCGCTACAGTGAGCTGTTTCCCGATGTGGTGTTCGAGCTGACCTTGTCACAGCGCAATCCCGATCCGCTGGAGGAGGGTCACGATGTGGTGATTTCGATCGCTCCCGAACTGGCCGATTCGCAAATGGTTGCGCAGGCCATCGGGCAGATCTACAGCGTGCCCTGTGCCTCCCCGGCTTACTTGCAACGCCGAGGTGTGCCGCAGCAGCCGCTGGCGCTGAGCGATCATCAATGCCTGCGCATGCTCGACCCCTTGTACAGCGATCAATGGCTGTTCCAGGACGAGCACGGCGAGCACGCCGTCAGCCCGGCCAAGACCTTTCAGTGCAATGTTGCCGAGTCGATGGTCAAGGCTTCGGAGGCGGGCATGGGCATCAGCCTGTTGCCGTTCTACACCGCGACGCGGCCCTTGAGCGACGGCACTTTGCTGCGTGTGTTACCTGCATGGCGCCTGCGCGAGCGCAATGTGTATGCGCTGTATCCTTCGCGACGCTTTCTCGATGCCAAGGTGCGCACCTGGGTGGACTTTCTCAAGTCTGAGCTACCGAAGCTGTTCGCCGAACATGATGCGGTGATGAACGATCCGCGGCATTGGGCTTGAGGTCGAAGGGCCGGCGAGCGGCGGTGTAGACTGAGTGTCGGTTGTTCTTCGCCTGGGAGGCGCGCGTAGCCATGATCGGTGCCGAGTTGCTGTCATCGCAAACCCTTGCGGTCGGCTGGCTGATCTATGTGCCGGTGTTGATCTGGGCGATCTGTCGCGCGCCGTGGGTTGAACTGTTCACCGACAGCCGTCGTCAGCATCTGCTGTTTGGAACGGTGTTTGCGCTGTTTCTGTTGTGGCTGGTGCGGCGCGACTTTGATACCGGCGTGTCTTACCACTTCATCGGCATGACAGCGGTGACGCTACTGCTGGACTGGCCACTGGCGCTGGTGGGGGGGTTGGTTGCACAAACGGGGCTGGTGTTGCTCGGCCGACAGGACCTGGCGGCGGTCGGGGTCAATGGCGCGCTGCTGATTGCGCTGCCGGTGCTGGTCACCGAGTGCTGCGCGATCCTGGTGGAGCGTGCGCAGCCGCGAAATCCCTTCGTGTATATCTTCGTTTCCGGATTCTTTGCTGCCGCGCTGTCGGCGTTGCTGTGCCTGCTGCTGGCGCTTTGGTTGTTATGGTTCGACGAGCGTTTTGCCATGCCGTACTGGCTGGAGGATTTTGTCGGATATCTGTGGCTGATCATTTTTCCCGAAGCGTTTATCAACGGCATGATCGTCAGTGCGCTGGTGGTGTTCTGCCCGGAATGGCTTGAGACGTTCAACCGCACACGCTACCTCTCGGCCCCCTGGAAAGACGACGATCCCAAGTCCTGATCCGCATCAAAACCTGGAATCGCCCATTCGAAGGATCAGTGGCGCGGGTCGAAGTCGCCGCTGAACATCTCGTCCTCGGCATCGGGAGCCACTGGAATCTTGTGCTCTTCGGACGCCCAGGCGCCCAGGTCGATCAGTTTGCAGCGGTCGGAGCAGAATGGCCGGAATTTACTCTCGGCGGTCCATTCCACGGGGGCGCCACAGGTTGGGCATTCGACGGTTGTTGGTTGGCTCATGACTGGCCTCCACGCAAAGAAAGATAAAAGTGATGCAGGCGTTCGACCTCGCTGTGCAGCCAGGCAAGGTCGCGGTCATTGACCACGACGTCGTCGGCATGGCTCACGCGATCCTGGCGGCTGGACTGGGCCTTGAGGATCGCCTGGACTTGCTGCTCGCTGGTCTGGTCACGTTGCAGGGTACGTTCGATCTGCAATTGTTCGGGGGCATCGATCACCAGCACCCGTTGGGTCATGGCGTATTGCCCGGACTCGATCAGCAGCGGCGAAACCAGAATCGCATAAGGCGATTTTGCCAGCGCCAGGTGGTGAGCGATCTCCTCGCCGATCAGCGGATGCAGGAGCGCCTCCAGCCAGCGGCGCTCTTCAGGCACCTCGAAGATCAATTTGCGTAGCGCGGCGCGGTCCAGTAGCCCGTCGGCCTGCAACACGCCGGTGCCGAAGTGCCCGGCGATTTGTGCCAGTGCCGGGCGGCCGGGTTCCACTACCCAGCGAGCGGCATGATCGGCGTCGACCACATGCACGCCCAGATCGATGAAGTGTTGGGCGGCCGCACTTTTGCCGCTGCCGATGCCGCCGGTCAGGCCGAGAATCCAGGGTTTTTCCACAGGGCTATTCATTTCAAACCGACAAACTGCCAATAGAGGTCGGTTATTTGACCACCCCAGAGCAACGCAATCCAGCCGGCAATGGCCAGATAGGGGCCGAAAGGGATCGGCGTCGAGGTTTTTGCGTTGCGCCAGCGCAGCAGCATCAGCCCGATAATGGCACCCACCAGCGAGGACAGCAGGATGGTCAGCGGCAAAATCTGCCAGCCACCCCAGGCGCCCAGCATCGCCAGCAGCTTGAAGTCGCCGTAGCCCATGCCGTCCTTGCCCGTGATCAGCTTGAACAGCCAGAACACCGACCACAGCAGGCCGTAGCCGGCGATCGCCCCCCAAAGCGCCTCGTGCAGCGACACGAACAGGCCGAAACTGTTGACGATCAACCCCAGCCAAATCAACGGCAGCACCAGTACGTCCGGCAATATCTGATGTTCGGCGTCGATCAGGCTCATCGCCAGCAACCCCCAGCTCAGGACCAGCACCAGGGCGGCCGGCCAACCGAAGCCGAAGTGCCAGGCAACAAACGCCGACAACAGGCCGCAGGCCAGTTCGGTCAACGGATAGCGCGGGCTGATCGCTGCCGCACAGGCTGAACAACGGCCGCGCAAAAACACATAACTGAGCAGCGGGATGTTTTCCCAGGCGCGGATTCGGTGACCGCAGTGCGGGCACTGGGAGTGGGGCAGCAACAGGTTGTAGGTTGGCAGCGGCGTTTCGCCAGGCAGCCCGAGAATGTCATGGGCCTGCTCGCGCCAGTCGCGTTCGAGCATTTTCGGCAGGCGCCAGATCACGACATTGAGAAAACTGCCGACCAGCAGGCCGGTGATGCCTGCGAGAAGGACAAAGGCCAGCGGAGAGTGAATCAGAATTTCATTCAAGGGCATGTCAGATCGCTGAGCCAAGTTGGAAGATGGGCAGGTACATGGCAACTACCAGTCCACCGACGATAACACCCAGCACCACCATGATGAACGGTTCCATCAGGCTGGTGAGGTTATCGACCATGTTATCGACGTTGTCTTCGTAGAACCCCGCGACTTTGTCGAGCATAGCGTCCAGGGTGCCTGACTCTTCGCCGATGGCGGTCATTTGTATCGCCATGTTCGGAAAGACGCCGCAGGTGCGCATGGCGAAATGCAATTGCATGCCGGTCGAGATGTCCTGCCGGATGCGCAATACCGCACGCTTGAACACGACATTGCCGGTCGCACCGGCCACGGATTCCAGGGCCTCCACCAGCGGTACGCCGGCAGCGAAAGTGGTCGACAGTGTACGGGCGAACCGGGCCACGGCGGACTTGTGCATCAAGGTGCCCACCAGCGGCAGTTTCAGCAGCCAGGTGTCCATCCGGTCACGCAAGGCCGGGGATGTCCTGAGGGCGTGGCGCACGCCGAAGGCCGTTGTGACCAGCGTGCCAAGGACCACCCACCACCAGGCCTGCATGAATTGCGACAGGCCAATGACCATTACGGTGAAGGCCGGCAGTTCGGCACCAAAGCCTTTGAACACCGACTCGAACTGCGGCACGACATTGACCAGCAGAATCCCGGTGACAATCGCCGCGACGAACACCACCACCAGCGGGTAGGTCATGGCTTTCCTGATCCTGGCCTTGAGGCTTTCGCTTTTTTCCTTGTAGGTCGCCACCCGTTCCAAAAGGGTGTCGAGGGCACCGGCCTGCTCGCCGGCATCCACCAGGTTGCAATACAGCTCATCGAAATACCGGGGTTTCTTGCGCAGGGCGGCGGCGAAGCTGCTGCCTGCCGCAACTTCCTGTTTCAGTTCGTCCACCAGCTTGCGCATGGCCGGATTGTCGAAGCCTTCGCCGATAATGTCGAACGACTGCAACAACGGCACGCCGGCCTTCATCATCGTTGCCATTTGCCGGGTGAACAGGGCAATGTCCTGGGCCTTGATGCGCTTGCCCATGCTGAAGAACGAATGGTTTTTCTTGCGAACCTTGCCGGGACTGATGCCTTGCTTGCGCAGTTTCGCCTTGATCAGCGCCGGGTTTTGAGCGCTGAGTTCGCCGGTCACTTTTGTGCCTTTGCGGTCGATGCCTTCCCATGCATACACGCTGATTTTCGCTGCCTTGACCGCCATGTTCAGTCCTGGGTATTCCGATTGAATTGCTCTTATAGCCTAGTCAAAGGACGGGGCCAAACCCGCCAGGGTGAGGTGACAAAAAACGTCAGATAGTGCTGAACCTGATAGTAGGTAAGCGCTTTGCGGCCACTACGCCCCCTGCCAACAGGGGCTTCTGGCCTTGGCACAGGCTGTGCTGCCATGGGGCAGGTCATGAGCCTTCGACTCATGCATGGAGCTTGTACATGAACAATCAAAAAGGTTTTACCCTGATCGAGTTGCTCGTCGTGGTGGCGATCATCGGGATCCTGGCAACATTGGGTCTGCCGATGTATTCCAAGTACCAGGCTCGGGCCAAGGTCACGGCGGCGCTGGCTGAGCTGACTGCAATGAAGGTGCCGTTCGAGGATGTGATCAGCCAGGGGGAAACCCCGACAATTGCCAATGTGGCGCCTGCCGGTGCGACATCGACCAACCACTGCGCCCTGTCTGTGACGGCTACAACGCAGGCGGGAGCGGGATCAATCGTTTGTACGTTGCGCAATGCCCCGGGGGTGGTCCAGGACAAAACCGTCACCCTGACACGAGACGAAACCAAAGGCTGGTCATGCAAGAGCAGCGTTTCCCAGGACTACTTGCCTAAAGGGTGTTCCGGTTCAGCGGCATGAATTGCTGAATCAAGTCCCCGCTTTTGCGGGGATTTTCCTGTTTGTCGAGCCGTCGTCAAATGCCACAGATAAAGCTTAGAAATTCAGCATCTTAGGAACTTTCCATAAACCCGCAACTTGCACGCAGTGTTTGTGCTTCTCGTGCATTTTGCATGATTTCGAAAATCGGCTTGTTTTATAACTTATTGATTAATAAGACTTTATTCTCTGTTTCAAAGTTGGCACAGCGTTCGCAATATCCTTGGTAACCCTGCCGACAAGACACCCGGCAGACTTTCCGAAAAACAGGAGTTACTCGTATGAAGAAGTTCGCTATCACTGCCGCTGCTGCTACCGCGCTGACCCTGACCATGGGCAACGCCGCGTTTGCTCAAACCACCCAGGCAACCCAGTCGCCAATGGTGCTGGCTGCCGGTGAAATGACCGAAGCGAAAGAAGCTACTTCCGATACCTGGATCACCACCAAAGTCAAAGCTGACCTGATGACCGAAAAAGGCATTCCAGGTACCGACATCAAGGTTGAAACCAACAAAGGCGTGGTATCGCTGTCGTCGACCACCGCCGTGACCGATTCGCAAAAAGAAATGGCTGTGGCCATCACCAAGAAGATCAAAGGCGTCAAGGCGGTCTCCGCTGACGGCCTGAAAGCCGAGTAAGGCAAGACTTCTCGCCTGGACCGGGAGAGGGCGCGACAGACGGGTCGAGTCATACGTCTGTTGCAACCAGAGGGTTCATGCGAACGGCCAAAGGATGTTGGCCACTACAGGCCCCGCGTATTTTTGCCGGGGCCTGTTCTATGTGTAGCGCTGAAAAACCAATGTGGGAGCGGGCTTGCTCGCGAAGGCTGACTGACATTCAACACATGCGTTGAATGAAAGACTGCTTTCGCGAGCAAGCCCGCTCCCACATTGGATAGTGCTAATTAATTGCCGCGTTTGCTGGTGATCTGTTTCAGCCGATTACCTTCGAACCGCAAGTATTGATACATCCCGCCATTCGGTCCGTAGGTCCATTCCTCGACCTGAAACTCCTCACGCCGATCTGCACTGCGTTTGTAACCCAGCAAGTCGCGACTGACCGGTTCACCGCATTTCTGCAAAACCTCACTCGAGCGATCGCCGACGCTGATCAACTGGCTGCCACAGCGCAGGGTATCGGCCGCCCAAGCCTGACTGGCGGAGAGCGCCAGGATCAGGCCAGTCAGCTGCCGCCGCATCATCACTCGGCATCCAGATGCATCGGAGTCACCACGCGGCCGTCACTTTGCGCCTCGCCCAGATTGGTGTCGATGAAATACACCCGGTCATCTTCCAGCTGGGCCTTGTCGACCAGGTAATCCTTGATGCTGCTGGCGCGTTCCTGGCCCAGTTGACGCAACAGCACGTCGCTGGAACTCCAGAACTTGATCACCTCGGCACGCATTTTCGCGGTGCGCTCTTCCTTGCCCAGGTCCTTCCATTCGGCAGGGGGCTGGGTTTTCAGGCGGGTGCGGTAGATACCTTCGAGCAGCGGGCCTTTTTCCCCGTCCGGCACTTCCAGCAACGAAGCCTGGGCCGGAACCTTGTCACCGCGGCGCTGGAGCATTTTGTAGTAGTTGTACTGGTATTCACGCTCCAGGCGTTGTTCGGCGATCAGCGGGCCATCGCTGCTCTGGGCGGCGGTGCCTTCGATTTCCAGGCGCAGGGCCGGGCGTTCCTTGAGTGCCTTGGACAGTTTGTCCAGGGCGCCTTCGGCGTCCTTGCCCAATTCACTGGAACCGGCTGCGAATGAAACGCTGCCCAGGTCTTCCGAGCCGCCACCGTTGACCAGCCCGCCAATGAGTTTGAACGGTGCTGCCGCGGTTTTGACGATCAGGTTGCGCAGGGTCTGCCAGATAATCGGCATGACGCTGAACTGAGGGTTGTTCAGGTCGCCGCTGACCGGCAGTTCGATGGAGATCTTGCCGTCGACGTCCTTGAGCAAGGCAATCGCCAGTTTCAGCGGCAAGCTCACGGCATCCGGGCTGTCGACTTTTTCACCCAGTTGCAGTTGTTCGACCACCACTTTGTTTTCAGCTTTGAGCTGACCCTTGGTGATCTGGTAGTGCAGGTCGAGATTGAGCCGGCCCTTGCGGATACGGTAGCCGGCGAACTTGCCGGAGTAGGGCGTCAGCGTGGTCAGCTCCACGCGTTTGAAGCTGGTGGCGATGTCGAGACTGGCCATCGGGTCGAACGGATTGACCGAGCCCTTGATGGTCACCGGCGCGTAGCGATCGACCTTGCCCTTGACGTCGACACCGGCCGGTTTCGGCTGGCGGCTGTCGATGGTGCCGATCTGCCCGTTGAGTTGCTGGATGGCGGTAGCGAAGTTCGGGGTCAGGCTGAAGTCGGCGAAGTTGGCCGAACCGTCATTGATGAAAATGCCGCCGATGTGGATGCCCAGCGGTTTTTCGTTGCTGGCCGGTTTGCTCGCCGCCGGTTTTGTCCCGGAGTCCGCCGGTTGCGGAATCAGCAGGTCATCGATGTTGGTGGTGCGATCATCGTTGATCATGAAGCGCGCATAGGGCTGGAACAGGTTGATCTTGTCGATCGACAGGCTGTCCCCATGCTGATAGTTCAGGCCTTCGACCACGACCTGTTGCCACTTGAGGAAGTCGCGGGTTTTCAGGGTGTCCAGGGTATGCAACTGATCGACCTTGGCGCGGCCCGTAACGTTGAACGCCAGGGGTTCGGTACTTTTCAGGTCGACCGCCAGATCACTGCCGAGCATGCCGCTGCGCAGCTCCAGGCGAATGAACGGCGTGATGTAGGACTGGGCAACCCGCAGGTCGATGTCCTTGGTCTGTACCTTCAGTCTGGCGCTGACCGGGGCCAGGTTGACCTCGCCGTCGGCCATGATCCTGCCTTGCTTGCCCACGCCGGTATCGAGCTTGAGGGTAAAGGGTGAACCGTTGAGGCTGTCGAAATTCTGCAGGTCGAGGTTCAGCGGAGCCAGATCCAGGGCGACGGGAGGCTGTGCCTTGCGGTCAGCCAGATGCACCTGGTAATCGCGCAACTGCACATCCTTGAGCAACACCTGCCAGGGTTTGTCTGGGGCGGCCGGTTCAGGTTTCGGTGAGTCTGCCGCCGCCGGAGTGCTGGCCGGTTCGGCATCCGCCTTGGCTTTGGCAGAGGGTTTTGACGGTTGGCTGGCGAACAGTTTCTGCCAGTCGAGTTGGCCGTCCGATTCCAGCGCGGCCCAGGTTTCCAGTTTGTGGCTGCGGATCTTGCCGACCACCACTTGCTGTTTGGCCAGGTCCACGGTGGTTTCGCTGACGTCCAGGCGTTCGAGCTTCACCAGCGGCCGGCCATCCGGGGCCTTGATCGCGAAGGGGGCGATGTTGACAGCTACATTGCTCAGCAGCAGCTCGGTTTCCTTGGCCAGGCTGAATTTGTAGTCGGTACTGATGCTCATGACGCCGTTTTCGAGGTCCAGTGGCACGGCGTCGCGCACATAGGGCCAAAAGGCTTTCATCTTGCCATCAGTGATTTTCAGCTTACCTTCGGAGGCGATCGGGATCAGGCTGAAGTTGCCGGTCCAGTCGATCTGTCCGCCATTGGGGCCGACGGCCACCAAGGTCATGTCGGCGCTGTCATCGGGCAGGGTGCTGAGGTTCTTCAGCTCGAAATCGAGTGTGTCGTAGACAAACTCGATGGGCTCGCTGGGCCGGGCATCTTCAAAGTGCACGGCGCCGCCCGCCAGTTTGATTCGCTCGATGCGCAGCGGAAACGGCTTGGCATCCGGGTCGGCGGGTGTGGGTTCGCTCGCTGGCAGTTTGAACAGCCCCAGCAGATTGAGTTTGCCGTCCTTGCTGAACAGGATTTCGGTCTTGGGCTTGTCCAGTTCGACATCGGACAGGTGCACCGCCTTGGTCCACAGGCTGTCGAGTTGCAGATTGGCATACAGGCGTTCGAAACCGACCTGCTCCTTGCCGGGCTCGCCGATGTTCAAGCCCCAAAGGGTCAGTTCAAGGCTGAACGGATTGAGTTCGATTCGCTGGATCGTGGCGGGTGTGGTGGCGTAGTTGGCCAGTTGCTGGTTGGCAACGCGCAACGCGACACCCGGTAAAATCAGAAAACCCAGCAAGCTGTAGAGGGCCAGAGCAGTCAACAAGGCGCCGATGGCGCGAATCAATCCTTTGTACATGTGCGGCTTCATCTGTCTGGATCGGAGTGCCTTGGAGTATGGCACGCGTTTCCGGTTCCCAAGTGATTGGACTGATCAGGAAGTTTCAGATTTCTCCCACAGCGGTCAGAGCTGCAGAATCAGGGTTTTCAGCGGTGGTTGCTGATCCATAGACGGGAAGTCGGCGCCCGGTTTCATCACGCTCCACTCACGCACCGGCCGCCCGGCCTTCTCTGCGCAACGCAAAACCTGCTCGCGCCAGTCGTCCATGCTGACTTTTGCCAGGTTGTTGCAGCAGATCAGCACGCCGTTGTCGGCGGTGGTCAGCAGGGCCGGTTTGAGCAGGCTCTGGTAGTCGCGCAGCAGGTCGACGGTGCCGAATGCGCTCTTGGCCCAGGCCGGTGGATCGAGCAGTACCAGATCGTACTGGCGCTGTTCCAGACGCGGATAGCTCGGCAGTTTTTGCCCGCGGCGCTGGCTGATCGGCAGGCCGGCCAGTTGGCGAATGGCCGGGAAGTAGTCGGACTGGATAAATTCCATGGTCGGCAACTGCGGGTTGAGTTGGCCGTTCTCCCGACCGACCGCCAGATTGCCTTCGGCGAAGTCCAGGTTGCACACCTCGCGCGCACCACCGGCGGCGGCACTGAGGCCGACACCACAGGTGTAGGCGAACAGGTTCAGTACGCTTTTGTTCTTGCTGTGATCCTTGACCCAGCCGCGGGTGTTGCGCAGGTCGAGGAACAGCAGCGGGTCTTGTCCGGCATGGCGACCCCGTACCCGATAGTTCAGGCCCCATTCGTGGCCGACCAGGTCTTGCAGGGCGGCTTCATCGGCGCGGTAGACGATGTCTTCGCGGTCGATGCGCGAGTTGCCGCGGGAGCGGTCGTTGTAGACCAGCAGGGTGTCAAAACCCAGGTGTTGATTGATCGCTTCGTGCAGTTGCAGCAGCGTCTCGCGCTCCAGCGGCTGGTGGAAACTCTGCACCAGCAATTGCGGGCCGTAGCGGTCGATGGTCAGGCCCCCGGCGCCTTCCTGGCTGCCGTGGAACAGGCGATAGCAATCGGTACCCTGGCTGTGCAACTCCGCCAGCAGATCCTGGCGACGTTCGAGGGCGGCGCGCAGCGCCTGAATCAAGGAAGACATGCTGGGCGCCTTGCAGGAGGGAATTGGGCGCGGGAGTTTAACAGTTTTGGCACGGGACCGAGGTGCTGCCTTCGCGAGCAAGCCCGCTCCCACATCGGATTTTCTGTGAACATAAAACTCGAGTTCGACATAGATCCAATGTGGGAGCGGCGGTGCGACGACTCGACTTGCTCGCGAAGCTTTTGATCTTTGTTCTTTCTAAGTAATCCCCATCCGCCGTTTAGCCCGCTGCACCGACCCATTACGCACCGCCCAGCGCAGCATCGGCGCACTGCGATTGACGCTGGCGCGGATCAGCTTGCGTTGCAGCGGGTTCTGGCTGACACCGAGCATATCGCTGGCCCAGTCCGGCAGCAGATCGATCCCGGCCTGCATCATCAAACCGCCGAAAGGCTTGGCCAGGCGACTGGGGGACGGGGCGTTCAGCAACAGGCGCAGGACTTCACGACTGCGTTCGTCGCACAGCAACTGAGGGCGCATGCGCTCAAGGTAGTCGGCAATTTCCTGCCGCGAACGGGGCACATCCCGGGCCCCGAGGCGCTCGGCGACCAAGGCAATTTCGGCGTAGTAGCGATCCTGATCGACCTGCGACAGGTGCGGATTGCGATAGCGCAAATGTGCGGTGAGGAAGTTGCTGACTTCCGCTACGTGCACCCACGTCAGCAATTCGGGGTCGCTGGCGGCGTAGGCGCGTCCGTCCGGTGCCGTGCCGGTGATCTGCAAATGGATGGTGCGGACTTTTTCGATCAGCCAGTCGGCATCCTGTCGAGAACCGAAGGTGGTGCCGGAGATGAACTGCCCGGTGCGGCGCAAGCGGCCGAGCATGTCTTCACGGAAATTCGAATGGTCCCAGACCCCGGCCAATGCCAGAGGATGCAGGGCTTGCAGCATCAGGGCACTGATGCCACCGATCAGCATGCTGCTGAAATCGCCATGGACTTGCCAGCTCACCGAGTCCGGCCCGAACAGGCCGGGGTCGCCCTTGGGGTTTTCCAGATCGAGTTTGCCCAAAGACAAACCGGTCAGGCTCATGATCTGGGTTTCGATACGGGTGCGGATGAATTCCATGGCCACTCTGTAATTCTGTAGGAGCGAGCTTGCTCGCGATGGACGTTAACAATAACGCGTGCTTCCTGAATATACGCGGCGCGTCGGCGTTCATCGCGAGCAAGCTCGCTCCTACTTCAGGCGCTTGTCGATCAGCCCTTGCACCACGCTCGGGTCAGCCAGGGTCGAAGTATCACCCAGGCTGTCCAGTTCGTTGCAGGCGATCTTGCGCAGAATGCGCCGCATGATCTTGCCTGAGCGGGTTTTCGGCAAGGCCGGGGCCCACTGGATCAAGTCCGGCTTAGCGAAACTGCCAATTTCCTGGCTGACGAGGGCCAGCAATTCTTTCTTCAGTTCATCGTTGGTTTCGGCGCCGTTCATGGGCGTGACGAAGACGTATATGCCCTGGCCCTTGATGTCGTGGGGGTAACCGACCGCAGCGGCCTCGGCGATGCTCTGGTGTAGCACCAGGGCGCTTTCCACTTCGGCGGTGCCGATACGGTGGCCGGATACGTTGATCACATCGTCGATGCGTCCGGTGATCCAGTAGTCGCCATCTTCATCGCGCCGCGCGCCGTCACCGGTGAAGTAGTAGCCGGGGTAGGGCTTGAAGTAGGTGTCGACCATGCGTTGCGGGTCGCGATAAACGCTGCGGATCTGTGCCGGCCAGCTGGACTTTATGGCCAGTACGCCGCTGCCGGCACCTTTGATTTCCCTGCCTTGCTCGTCGAGCAATACCGGTTGCACGCCGAACATCGGTTGTGTCGCACAACCAGGCTTGATCCGCTGGGCACTGACCAGCGGGCTGAGCATGATGCCGCCGGTTTCGGTCTGCCACCAGGTATCGACGATCGGGCAACGCTCTTCGCCGACTGCATGGAAATACCATTCCCAGGCTTCCGGGTTGATCGGCTCGCCGACCGTGCCGAGTAGCCTGATGCTGGCGCGGGATGTTTGCTTCAACGGTTCGGGGCCTTCGCGCATCAGTGCGCGCAGGGCCGTCGGGGCGGTGTAGAAAATGTTCACCTTGTGCTTGTCGATCACCTGCCAGAAGCGCGAGGTGCTCGGGTAGCTCGGCACACCTTCGAAGATCAGCGTGGTCGCGCCATTGGCCAGCGGACCGTAGACGATGTAGCTGTGGCCAGTGACCCAGCCGACGTCGGCGGTGCACCAGAAGACTTCGCCATCGCGGTAGTCCAGCACGTACTTGAAGGTCATCGCTGCTTGCAGCAGGTAGCCACCGGTGGTGTGCAGCACGCCTTTGGGTTTGCCGGTGCTGCCGGAGGTGTAGAGGATGAACAGCGGGTCTTCGGCGTCCATCGGCTCGGGCGGGCAATCGGCGCTGGCTTCGCGCAGGGCCTGCTGGTACTTGATGTCCCGTCCATCGACCCAGTTCACCTGCCCCTTGGTGCGTTCGACCACCAGCACGGTGCTCACGTCCGGGCAGCTTCGCAGCGCCTTGTCGACGTTCTGCTTGAGTGGCACGACCTTGCCGCCGCGCACGCCTTCGTCCGCGGTAATCACGGTGCGGCAGTCGGCGTCGAGAATACGGTCGCGCAACGAGTCCGGGGAGAAGCCGCCGAACACCACCGAGTGCACCGCGCCGATGCGGGTACAGGCCAGCATGGCGTAGGCCGCCTCGGGAATCATCGGCATGTAGATGCACACGCGGTCGCCTTTTTTCACGCCACGGTTTTTCAGCACGTTGGCCAGGCGGCAGACGTTTTCATGCAGTTTTTTGTAGGTGATCGATGTCGAGTCGGCAGGGTCGTCGCCTTCCCAGATGATGGCAACCTGATCGCTGCGTTTCTCCAGGTGCCGGTCGATGCAGTTGTAGCTGACGTTCAATTGCGCGCCGGCAAACCAGCTGGCTTCACCGGTCTTCAGGTTGTAGCGCTGGACGGTTTCCCAGGGCGCACTCCAGTCGAGAAAACGCGTGGCCTGCTCGGCCCAGAAGGTGCTGGGGTGTTCGACGGATTGGCGGTACATGCGCTGATAGTCGTCTTGACTCAATTGTGCAGCCCGGCGGACGGCATCGGCTTTGGGGAACGTGCTGATATCGAACATGACGGTTCCTTATTCTTGTTTTGCGACAAAGATTAAGATGCGCCGAGAGGTCAATGGGTTCAAGTCAGATGCAAAACAACTGTGGGAGCGGGCTTGCTCGCGAAGAGGCCGGTACATTCAACACCCTTGTTGACTGAACCACCGTCTTCGCGAGCAAGCCCGCTCCCACATTGGATATTCGTTGCCCACAGAGTTTGTACTCAATACACACTCTGTGGGCAGGCTTCAAATCACCCGCGGTGACGACCACGGAAGTAATTGATCAGCCCTTGGGTCGAGGCGTCCTCGGCCGGGGTTTCTTCGCTGCCGACCAGGCGGTTGTAGACACCTTTGCCCAGCTCTTTGCCCAGTTCCACGCCCCACTGGTCGAAGGCATTGATGCCCCAGATCACGCTTTGCACGAAGACTTTGTGTTCGTACATCGCCACCAGAGCGCCGAGGCGACGCGGGCTGATGCGTTCGACCACCAGGGTGTTGCTCGGACGGTTGCCCGGGATCACCTTGTGCGGCGCGAGTTTGTGCACCTCGGCTTCACTCATGCCTTTGTCGCGCAGCTCGGCTTCGGCCTCGCCAAGGGTCTTGCCGAGCATGAGCGCCTGGCTCTGCGACAGACAGTTGGCGTACAGCCACTGGTGGTGGTCGGACACCGGGTTGAAGCTGACGATCGGCACGATGAAGTCGGCCGGGATCAGTTGGGTGCCCTGGTGCAGCAACTGGTGGTAGGCGTGCTGACCGTTGCAGCCAACGCCGCCCCAGATCACCGGCCCGGTGTCGGTGGACACTGGCTTGCCGTCCTGGCGCACGCTCTTGCCGTTGGATTCCATGTCCAGCTGTTGCAGGTGCTTGGTGATGTTACGCAGGTAGTGATCGTACGGCAGGATCGCGTGGCTTTGCGCGCCCCAGAAGTTGCCGTACCACACGCCGAGCAAGGCCAGCAGCACCGGCATGTTCTGTTCGAACGGCGCGCTCTGGAAGTGCTGGTCCATGGTGTAGGCACCGGACAGCAACTCCTTGAAGTTGGACATGCCGATGGCCAGGGCAATCGGCAAACCGATGGCCGACCACAGCGAGTAGCGCCCGCCGACCCAGTCCCACATCGGGAAGATGTTTTCTTCGCGGATGCCGAACGCTACCGCGGCGGCGTTGTTGCTCGATACCGCGATGAAGTGGCGATACAGCTCTGCTTCCGAACCACCCTGGGCCAGATACCAGGCACGGGCAGCCTGGGCGTTCTTCAGGGTTTCGAGGGTGTTGAAGGATTTCGACGAGACGATGAACAGCGTGGTCTCGGCGCGCAGCTTCATGGTCAGTTCGTGGAACTCGCTGCCGTCGATGTTCGCCAGGTAATGGCAACGCACGCCTTTCTGGGCGTAGGACAACAGCGCTTCGGACACCAGCTCAGGGCCGAGGAACGAGCCGCCGATGCCGATGTTCACCACGTCGGTGATTGGCTTCTCGGTGTAACCGCGCCACAGACCATCGTGGATACGGCCGACGAGGTCGGTGATCTGGTTCAGCACCTTGTGCACTTCGGGCATCACGTTGACGCCGTTGACCGACAGCTTGTCGCCAACCGGGCGACGCAGGGCCGTGTGCAAGGCCGGACGGCCTTCGGAAGAGTTGACGATTTCGCCGTCGAACAGCGAATTGATCGCGCCCTTGAGGTCGACTTCGTTGGCCAGGCCCACCAGCAGATTGCGGGTCTCGGCGTTGATCAGGTTTTTCGAATAGTCGAGAAACAGGCCGCAGCTGCTGAGGGTGAATTGAGTAAAACGCTGCGGATCGGCATTGAAGGCTTCGCGCATGCTGAAATCCTGCATGGCTTGGCGGTGGTCATTCAACGCTTGCCAGGCAGGCAGAGCGGTAACGTCGTGAGGAGTGCGGTAATACGCCATCGCTGCGGGTTTCCTTATTACTTGAACGGCCTTTTGAACACTAAAAATCCCGGAGCGCTGTGGGTGGGCGTCCCGGTCAACTGCGTCGACACGATTTCATGGCGCAGGGCGGATACAGTAAACCCCGCGCAATGATCTGTCTTGACTTTGTCTGACCTGTTTCCGGTACTTTTTTAACACCAAAGTTAGGAACGGTCCGACAAACGGAAGAGACAGGACTCGGATCAGGCGACCTGGACCGGAATGGCATTGCTGGTGTGGCTCAATTCATTGCCCGGTGCCATGTAGAGCATGCGCGGCTTGAAGTTGAGCAGTTCGGCTTCGCTGTAATGAGCATAAGCGCAGATGATCACGCGATCGCCAACCTTGGCCTTGTGCGCGGCGGCGCCGTTGACCGAGATCATGCGCGAACCTTCTTCACCACGGATGGCGTAGGTGGTGAAGCGCTCGCCGTTGTCGACGTTGTAGATCTGGATCTGTTCGTACTCACGAATGCCGGACAGGTCCAGCCATTCACCGTCGATGGCGCAGGAGCCTTCGTAATCGAGTACAGCGTGGGTGACTTCGGCGCGATGCAGCTTGGCTTTGAGCATGATGGCGTGCATGAGTATTTCCCAGGTCGGAATCGAACGGCGGGCAGTTTGCCCGAAGGGTTTGTGGGCGGCAATACGGCTTGGAAACCGGCGCAGATCCCCTTGTGGGAGCGAGCCTGCTCGCGATGGCGGTGTATCAGTCAAAATTGTTGTGACTGAACAACCGCTATCGCGAGCAAGCTCGCTCCCACAGGGTTTTTCGGTGTTTAGTTTGGCGCGTCGAGGTTCAGGTGCAGGTTGTCGATCAACCGCGTCGTACCGAGGAACGCCGCCACCAGAATCACCAGGTCACGATCCTGCGCCGTCGCCGGGCGCAAGGTCAGGGCGTGACGGATTTCCAGATAGTCAGGACGCAGGCCGGCTGTTTCGAGCTGTTTGATCTGTGTGCCGATCAGCGACGGGTAGTCGCGTTCACCCTGCTTGATCGCCTCGCCGATCGCTTTCAGCGTGCGGTAGACCACCGGTGCCACAGCGCGTTGCTCTTCGCTGAGGAAACCGTTGCGCGACGACAGTGCCAGGCCATCGGTTGCGCGAACAGTGGGCTCACCGATGATCTGGATCGGCATGTTCAGGTCATGAACCAGCGCGCGAATCACCGCCAGTTGCTGAAAGTCTTTCTCGCCGAAAATCGCCAGGTCCGGCTGGACCATGTTGAACAGCTTGCTGACCACCGTCGCCACGCCTTCGAAGTGACCCGGACGGCTGGCGCCGCACAGGCCTTCGGACAATTGCGGGACACTGACGCGGGTCTGGCCGGCCATGCCGTCGGGGTACATCTCTTCAACAGCGGGGGCAAACAACAGATGGCAGCCGGCCTGGAGGAGTTTTTCCTGGTCGGCGGCGAGGGTGCGCGGGTACTTGTCGAGGTCTTCGCCAGCACCGAATTGCAGCGGGTTGACGAAAACGCTCGCAACCACGAAGTCCGCCCGTTGGGAGGCTTTGGTCACCAGCGCCACGTGGCCGCTGTGCAGGTTGCCCATGGTTGGCACAAAGGCGATACGCTTGCCTTCGCCACGGGCACGGGCCACGGCGGCCCGCAGTTCGCGTACGGTTTTTACGGTGTTCATGCAGAAAATCCGTGTTCGATCCCAGGGAAAGTTGCCGCTTTGACTTCAGTCACGTAGGCATTCAATGCAGCGTCAATGCTGGTCTGGCCAGTCATGAAGTTTTTCACGAATTTCGGCACGCGGCCGGTAATGGACAGCCCCAGCATGTCGTGCAGAACCAGCACCTGGCCATCGGTGCGATTGCCGGCGCCAATACCAATCACCGGAATCTTCACCGCCTGGGTGATTTCTTCCGCCAGTTCGCTCGGGACGCACTCGAGCAGCAGCATTGCCGCGCCAGCCTGCTCCAGGGCGATCGCGTCGGCACGCATCTGCCGCGCCTGGTTTTCATTACGGCCCTGGACCTTGTAGCCGCCAAGGATGTTCACCGACTGCGGCGTCAGGCCCATGTGCGCGCAGACAGGGATGCCGCGCTCGGCCAGCAGGCGGATCGAATCGGCCAGCCACAACGCCCCTTCAACCTTGACCATGTGCGCGCCGGCCTGCATCAACAGGGCGCTGTTGACCATGGCTTGCTCGGTGGTGGCGTAGGCCATGAAAGGCAGGTCGGCGAGGATCAGGGCATCGCTGTTACCGCGTTTGACGGCAGCCACGTGATAAGCCATTTCTGCAGTGGTGACAGGCAAGGTGCTGTCGTGGCCCTGCAAAACCATGCCGAGGGAGTCGCCCACCAGCAGCACTTCGACGCCGGCCTGGTTGCAGGCGTGGGCGAAGGTCGCGTCGTAGCAGGTCAGCATGGTGATTTTTTCACCTTTTTGCTTCAGACCTTGCAGGGTGGTCAGGGTGATGGCTGGCATGAAAAGTTCCTCATTCAGGCGCTGTGGAAACTACTGCGAGTAACGCGCGTGATTCTTCGTTGAATACAGGCGCACGCTCTTTCGTCGTGCTTTTAAGGCCTGGATTGCGCCCTTGAACGCCGTGTAGGCGGCAGCGGGACGCCTATAGTCGTGAGGAGAACGAGGGAAGTCAATTGCGTGTGTTACCGCATTGTTACGGGTGGGGTGTTACCGGGGTAACTGATGCGTTTCAGCAGTCGAAGCTGCGACCAGTGTGGGAGCGGGCTTGCTCGCGAAGGGGGCATCACATTCAACATTTTTGTTGATTGATACACCGCTTTCGTCGGAACGCCGCCCGGAGCAAGCCCGCTCCCACAGGGGGATTTGTGTCACGTCGGGGGCAGGCGTTCCAGGCCGACGAACGGGCATGCCTTGAGCAGTTCGGCCAAGGTCCGGCCATCGGCCAGGCGCATATCCGCAGGTGCCAGTTCCGCCAGCGGATACAGCACGAAGGCCCGTTCCTGCATGTGGTAATGGGGAACCTTGAGGCGCGGTTCGTCGATCAGGCGATCACCGAACAGCAAGATGTCGAGGTCCAGCGTGCGCGGCCCCCAGCGCTCAATGCGCTCGCGACCCTGGCCGTTTTCGATGGCTTGCAAGGCATCGAGCAAGTCCAGCGGCGCCAGCGTACTGTCGAGAGCAGCCACCGCATTGGTGTAGCGCGGTTGTCCGGGGAGCAGCGAGTCGCTTTGATAAAACGCAGAAACCCCGACCAGTTCCGATTGCGGCAACTGCGCCAGCGCCTCGACGGCGCTGCGCAATTGGTCGGCGGGGTCAGCCAGGTTGCTGCCCATGCCGATGTAGATGCGTTCCATGGATTACTCGCCCGTGGTGCTCGAAGCGCCGGCGGCGCGTTTGCGCTTGGAACCACCGCTGCGGCGACGCTTGCGCGGGGCGCCGGTGCCTTCGTCCTTGCCGCTGAGGTCGCGAATCATGTCGCGACGCTCGCTTTCGTTGGCGTCCTGATAGTCCGTCCACCATTCGCCCAGGCCATCGGTCTGCTCGCCGGCGCTTTCGCGTAGCAGCAGGAAGTCGTAGCCGGCGCGGAAACGCGGATTGTCCAGCAACAGATCGGCACGCTTGCCGCTGCGGCGGGGCAGACGTTCCTGCATGTCCCAGATCTCGCGGATCGGCATGGTGAAGCGTTTAGGGATCGCGATGCGCTGGCACTGTTCGGCAATCAGCTCGTGCGCCGCTTCCTGCATCGCCGGAATCGGCGGCATGCCACGCTCCTGCAGGTGCAGGACGCGGGCCGGCAGGGCAGGCCAGAGCAGGGCTGCAAACAGGAATGCCGGGGTTACCGGTTTGTTCTGCTTGATCCGCAGGTCGGTATTGATCAGGGCTTCGCTGATCAGGGTGTGGGTGTACGTCGGGTTGTATTCCAGTGCTTCGGCGCTGGCCGGGAACAGTGGATCGAACAACTGCAGGTCGACGAGCATTTCAAACGTATCGGCGGCATGGCCGGAGAGGAACAGCTTGAGCACCTCTTCGAACAGGCGGGCCGACGGGATCTCGCGCAGCATCGGCGCCAGGCCGCGGATCGGCAAGGCGCTGTGTTTTTCGATGCCGAAGTTCAGCTTGGCGGCGAAACGCACGGCCCGCAGCATCCGTACCGGGTCTTCCTGGTAGCGTTGAGTCGGATCGCCGATCAGGCGGATCAGGTGATTGCGGATGTCGTGTACGCCGTTGGCGTAGTCGAGGATGCGTTCGCTGACCGGATCGTAATACAGGGCATTGATGGTGAAGTCGCGACGTTGCGCGTCTTCTTCCAGGGTGCCGTAGACGTTATCGCGCAAGATGCGCCCGCTTTCGTTGCGCGAAGACTGATTGCTGTCTTCCTCGTCTTCGTTTTGCGGGTGATTGGCGCGGAAGGTCGCGACTTCGATGATTTCGCGACCGAAGTGGATGTGCACCAGTTTGAACCGGCGCCCGATGATTCGCGCGTTACGGAATTCGGCCCGTACCTGCTCGGGTGTGGCGCTGGTGGCAACGTCGAAATCTTTCGGTGTGATACCCAGCAGCATGTCGCGCACGCAACCGCCCACCAGGTAAGCCTGATAACCGGCGTTCTGCAGGCGTTCAACGATATTCACCGCGTAGCGGCTGAATTGCGCCTTCTGCAGCGAGTGTTGACCGCTGTTGAGCACTTCAGGCGTGCTGCGAATGTGTTGCGTAGGACGCTTGGGAGTACGGAATGACTGGAACAGCTTCTTCAGCATGGGATGCACTGTTTGAAGGAATATTCGGCCATAACAGAAGAATGACCGCATGATGGGCGGGGATTCTAGCATTTAGTCGGGGGATGGTGTAGGACACAGCAGATATGAGCTGTAGGCCGCAGGCTTCAAGGCCGGAACGAGTCGATTTGCGGGGATTTGCGAATCGCGGAAACCACAAGGGGAGCCGAAGCTCCCCAAGAAGTAGTTGCATGCTCTATTTTTATTTTTGGTTTCGGGCTTCTTGTTTTTGTTGAGTGCCCTCGCCATGAAGCTTTCCTTCATGACCCTCCCAATCGGGAGCCAAGAGCAAACGGATTGCTTTGGTCGCTGAATTGCAGTGATCTTTCGATCCAACCAGTACAGGCTCTGTCTTAAGACAGTTTTTTGTTGTTCTCGGCCTGGTCGTGGGGCAAGCCCCAAATACAACGCCTCTCCAAAAGAATCAGTTAGCTGCGCCTCTCGCCGTCTTGTTTTTATTGTGCGTGAGTCGATTCGTCTTATTTTTATTGTCTTGTGCATTGCTTGTTATTGTTCTTGTACCAAACATATAGCAGGGTGCGTGCCAACTTTTGCGAAACCCAATAAAACAAGGGGTTAGGCCGGTCGACAGACATTTCGAGGGCCAAAAAAAGCCGGGGCTTCGTTACCGTAAGCCCCGGCTTCTGTTACGTGAAAAAGCTGAGGTAACAGTTTTTTCAGAAAGTCACGTGTTACCCGCACATGAGACAGGTACGGTTCAGCTTTCGCTGGCCACCCCGGTCTTGCGCCGCGGGATGCCCAGGCGCTGACGGCGCTCCCACAGGCATTTGCGGCTGACCCCGAGTTTGCGGGCCAACTCGGTTTCGGTCATGTGGTCCTGATGCTCGAGGACGAAATGCTGGAAGTAGTCTTCCAGGGAGAGGTCTTCGGTCGGTTCGTGGTTGCTGTTACTGGCGTTGCCGTTGCCCTGTTGTGGCGGCAGGCCAATGAACTCGTCGTCTTCCAGGTCGCCCAGTTCGATATCGATGCCCAGCAGCTCGGCGGAAATTTCCGGGCTTTCGCACAGGATAACGGCGCGCTCGACGGCGTTTTCCAGTTCGCGAACGTTGCCCGGCCAGGAGTAGTGACGAATGGCTTGCTCGGCATCCGCGGCGAACTTCAGGTCGGTGCGGTTGATTCGCGCACTTTGCCGCGCCAGGAAGGCGTTGGCGATTTCGTTGATGTCCGCACCGCGTTCGCGCAGGGCTGGCAGTTTCAGCGCGATAACGTGGAGGCGGTAATACAAGTCTTCACGGAACTGGCCGATTTTCGCCAGGCTCTTGAGGTCGCGGTGAGTCGCGGCGATCAGGCGCACATCGACTTTTTGCGACTGTACCGAGCCCACGCGACGAATTTCGCCTTCCTGCAGTACACGCAGCAGGCGAGCCTGGGCTTCCAGTGGCAGTTCGCCGATTTCGTCGAGGAACAAGGTGCCGCCGTCCGCCGCTTCCACCAGACCGGCGCGCCCGGCGCTGGCGCCAGTGAACGCGCCTTTTTCGTGGCCGAACAGTTCGGACTCGATCAGGCTTTCCGGAATGGCCGCGCAGTTCACCGAAATCATCGGCGCCTTGGCGCGTTTTGACAGGTTGTGCAGGGCGCGCGCCACCAGTTCTTTACCGGTACCCGATTCGCCCTGGATCAGAACGTTGGAGTCGGTCGGTGCCACTTTGCGGATCTTGCCGTACAGGTCCTGCATCGGTGGACACGAGCCGATAATGCCGATTTCACCGTTGCTGTTGTCGGTACCGGATTTCGCCGCACCGTTGGTGGCTTTGCCGGCAACCGCTTCACCGCCGGCTTGTACCGTTTGTCGGTCACGCAGGATTCGTGCGGCGGCTTGCAGCATTTCGTCATGGTCGAATGGCTTGGCAATGTAGTCCACCGCGCCCATTTTCATCGAGTCGACCGCCGAGCGCAGGCTGGCATAGCTGGTCATGATCAGCACCGGCGTGCCCTGGGCGAGCTTGATCAACTCCGTGCCAGGAGCGCCCGGCAGGCGCAGGTCACTGATGATCAGGTCGAACGAGGGAATAGTGAAGCGTTCTTGTGCTTCCTGCACTGATCCGGCTTCGCTGACCTGGTACTGGTTACGTTCCAGCAGGCGGCGCAAGGCGGAGCGGATAATGGTTTCGTCTTCGACGATCAAAATGTGCGGCATTGATTCGATACTCTCGACGGTCTCAGTTCACAGCGGACGTCGCTTCGACATGACGCGGCAAGGTAACCCTGATTCGGGTGCCGCGTTGGCTTTGAACATCAGCCGGGCTGTCGATGGTGATTTGTCCATAATGCTCTTCAACGATGGAATAGACCAGTGCAAGGCCCAGACCGGTGCCTTCGCCCGGGTCCTTGGTGGTGAAGAAAGGTTCGAACAATCGGTCCATGATGCTCGACGGAATACCGCTGCCTTCGTCTTCCACGATCAGATCGACCGTGTGTTCGCCGGCTTCGCTCTTGACCCGTACCGCACTGCCGGGAGGCGAGGCGTCACGGGCGTTTGATAGCAGGTTGATCAATACCTGGGCCAGCCGTTGCGGGTCGCCTTCGACCCAGTGTTCGGGGTCGCACAGGTTGTAGAACTGCACTTCGAAATTGCGCCGGTTCAGGGCCAGCAGGCCGATGGCATCCTGAGCCACTTCGGCCAGACAGACGGGCTCGTCGTTGTGCTGATGGCTGCCGGCATGGGCAAAGCTCATCAGCGACTGGACGATGCGCGACACGCGTTTGGTCTGCTCGAGGATCTGGCCGCTGATTTCCTTCAGCTCGCCGTCTTCTTCACGTTCTTCGCGCAGGTTCTGCGCCAGGCACGCGATACCGGTAATCGGGTTGCCGATTTCGTGGGCCACGCCGGCCGCCAGTCGACCGATGCTGGCCAGACGCTCGGAATGCACCAGTTTGTCCTCGAGCATCTGGGTTTCGGTCAAGTCTTCCACCAGCAACACCAAGCCGCTGTTGCCCGGCGCGAGGGGTTCGTCGATCGCCGCTTTGTGCAGGTTCAGCCAGCGTGTCTGGCCGTCGAGGGCCAGATGCTGTTTGTGCAAGTGCTCGTCCGGCAGATTGATGAAGCCTTGCAGCAGTTCTTTCCATGGGTCGGCAATGGTGCTCAGGCGCGAACCGACCACGCGCTGCGCGGCGATGCCGGTGAGTTCCTCCATGGCCTTGTTCCACATGAGGATTTCCTGATCCTTGGCCAGCGAGCAAACGCCCATCGGCAATTCCTGCAGGGTTTGGCGGTGATAGCGGCGCAGGGCATCGAGTTCGGCGGCCAGGCCGGTCAGGCGCGAGTGGTAATCCTCGAGGCGGCTTTCGATGAAGTGAATGTCTTCGGTGACGTAGTTTTCGCCGCCAGCCTTGTACGGCAGGAACGTCTCGACCATGTCCTGGGCCACGCTTGGGCCCATCAGGCCGGAGAGGTTGGCCTCGATGCGGTCACGCAAGCGGCGCAGGGCATAGGGTCGGCGTTCGTCGAAAGGCAGATAGAGATCGCGCAGTGCCTGTTCCACTTCTTTCTGCGCCGCTTTTGCACCCAGTGGCTTGGCCAGTTGTGTGGCGAACTCCTGGGGTGAGGCGGCGTGCAGTTCCCGACGTTGCGGGCGGCGCACGTTATCCACGGCGCAGGCTTCGGCAGCGCTGGCCTCCTCGGTGCTGGCGTTGGTGAACAGCGAGATCAGGGTGAACATCAGTACGTTGGCTGCCAGCGAGGCAATCGCAGCCATGTGCCAACTGGTGTCGTCCAGCACGTAGATCATGTTCAGCAGCGGAATGTAGAAGCCCTGCAGGTTGCCGACCAGTGGTAACAGCATGGTCACCAGCCACACCAGGATCCCCGCCAGCAAGCCGGCGATGAAGCCGCGACGGTTGGCGGTCGGCCAATACAGGACCGAGAGCACGCCCGGCAGGAACTGCAACGTGGCGACGAAAGCGACAATGCCGAGGTTGGCCAGGTCCTGCTCGGCACCGAGCATCAGGTAGAAGCCGTAGCCGGCCATGATGATCGCGACGATCAGCGCCCGGCGGGTCCACTTCAGCCAGCGGTAGATGTTGCCTTCGGCCGGTGGTTGATACAGCGGCAGCACCAGGTGGTTCAAGGCCATCCCGGACAGCGCCAGCGTGGTGACGATGATCAGGCCGCTGGCGGCGGACAGCCCGCCGACATAGGCCAGCAACGCCAAAGCCTTGCTGTTGGCGGCGATGCCGATGCCCAGGGTGAAGTATTCCGGGTTGGTGGTGGCGCCCAGTTTCAGGCCGGCCCAGAGAATCAGCGGCACCGCCAGGCTCATCAGCAGCAGGAACAGCGGCAGGCCCCAGCTCGCGCTGACCAGCGAGCGCGGGTTGAGGTTCTCGGTAAAGGTCATGTGATACATGTGCGGCATCACGATCGCCGAGGCGAAGAACACCAGCAGCAGCGTACGCCACGGGCCTTCCTGCAACGGCGTGTGCAGGGCGGCGAGCGCGGTCTGGTTTTGCAGCAGCCACAGTTCAAGCTGTTGCGGGCCGTCGAACACGCCGTAAAGCGCATACAGCCCGACACCGCCGAGGGCGATCAGCTTGATCACCGACTCGAAGGCAATCGCGAACACCAGGCCTTCATGCTTTTCGCGGGTGGCGATGTGGCGGGAGCCGAAGAAAATCGTGAACAGCGTAATCAGTGCGCAGAAGCTCAGGGCCACGCGATGCTGTACCGGCTCTCGGGTGAGGATACTGATGGAGTCGGCGACTGCCTGAATCTGCAAGGCCAGCAGCGGCAGTACGCCGACCAGCATGAAAATCGTCGTCAGCGCACCGGCCCAGGTACTGCGGAAGCGGAAGGCAAACAGGTCCGCCAGCGACGACAGTTGATAGGTGCGGGTGATCTTCAGGATCGGGTAGAGCAGCACCGGCGCCAACAGAAATGCCCCGGAAACACCCAGGTAGCTGGACAAAAAACCGTAGCCGTACTGATAGGCCAGGCCCACGGTGCCGTAAAACGCCCAGGCGCTGGCGTAGACGCCCAGCGACAGGGTGTAAGTCAGCGGGTGGCGAATGATCGCCCGGGGAATCATGCCCCGTTCGCTGATCCAGGCCACACCGAACAGCACCGCCAGGTACGCGGCGCTGATCAGGATCATCTGGGTCAGGCTAAAGCTCATCGGCATCTTTTTGGCTCTGCAGGATGAAGGTCACGACGATCAGAATCAGCCAGAGCAGATAAGGGCGATACCAGGCGCCAGTGGCGTCGATCCACCAATCCATGATGGCCGGGGAAAACAGGTAAATCCCCACTACCAAAAGCAGGACCAAGCGATAGATGTACATCCCGGCCTCTCTTTTTTTATGCGGGTGCCCGAAAACGTGCGGCGATGGTAACGGATGGGCGCGCCACTGCAAGTGCGATCACAATAGCTGTGCCTCGGGCAGGCTCAGTGTGCGCGGGATCAGCGAGGCATCCCAGTGGGCAATGCCCCAATTCAGCACCTCCTGTGGCGTGGCGTACGTCAGTTCGGTTCCAGGGTTCTGTCCCAGCGCCCGTAGCGCCCGCAGCAGCAGGGGCGTTGCCTGATCCTCGGTCAACGGCGGCGAACGGTAGGATTTACCGAGTTTGTTGCCATCGGGCTGGGTAATCAGCGGGATATGCAGATAACGTGGTTGAGGCAGGCCAAGCAGTTCTTGCAGGTAGAGCTGGCGGGGCGTGGAGTCCAGCAGGTCGGCACCCCGAACGATATCGGTGATGCCCTGCCAGGCATCGTCCAGGACCACGGCCAACTGATAGGCGTAGAGCCCGTCGCGGCGGCGGATCACGAAGTCGCCGACTTCCCGGCCCAGGTGCTGTCGGTATTGGCCCTGCACCCGGTCGATGAAGTGGTATTCCAGTTCCGGTACGCGCAGGCGGATGGCCGCGTTGTCAGTGCTATGGCCGGCATTGCGGCATAGCCCTGGATAAATCCCGTGATACGGCTCCAGCTGTTTGCGCGAGCAGGTGCAAGCGTACGCCAGACCTTGATTGAACAAGCGATTGAGCACCTCGGCGTAGGCATCGTGCCGCTCGCTTTGGCGAACCAGGTCGCCATCCCACTCGAAGCCATAGCTTTCCAGTGCCTTGAGAATGGCCGCCTGGGCGCCAGGTTCCTCGCGGGGTGGATCAAGGTCTTCCATGCGCATCAGCCAGCGTCCGCCCACCGAGCGTGCGTCGAGGTAGGAGGCCAGTGCGGCGACCAGCGAGCCGAAGTGCAGATGGCCGCTAGGGGTTGGGGCGAAGCGCCCGATATAGGGGGTGTTGGCGGTCATGAATGCATTTAAAGCCAAAAAAACATCAGAAACAAAAACGGAGCGTTCGCACGCTCCGTTCTTCGTTCAAGCCGCAATTATTTGCCGACTTGCTTTTCCTTGATTTCCGCCAGGGTCTTGCAGTCGATGCACAGGTCGGCGGTAGGGCGGGCTTCGAGGCGCTTGACGCCAATCTCGATGCCGCAGGATTCACACCAGCCGTACTCTTCGTCTTCGATCAGCTGAAGTGTCTTGTCGATCTTCTTGATCAACTTGCGTTCACGATCGCGGGCACGCAGTTCGAGGGCGAATTCCTCTTCCTGGCTGGCACGGTCTGCCGGATCAGGAAAGTTGGCCGCTTCGTCCTTCATGTGGTCCACGGTCTTGTCGACACCTTCCATCAGCTCTTTCTTCCACTGATTCAGGACCTTGGTGAAGTGCTTGCGCATGGGCTCGCCCATGTACTCTTCGCCGGCTTTCTGAACATAGGGCTCGAAGCCGCTGATCGCCTGGTTTTGCTGCTTTGCTTGGGTGGACATGAAATAGACCGCCTCTACTCTTGTAATCCATCTGCGCAGGATTGCTCCATCACCGGCACCTGCCGGCCCTGCGGCTGCAAGCGGGCGAACTTACCAGATCAACTCGGGCCGCGCTACTCCCGGATGTCGAGCTCGCGGCACATGGTGCTTGCAAATGATGACAAACCGTTGTCTGGTGGCTCTGGAACCCTGCTCAATTATTGATTTTAGTCAAACCTTGCGCGCGCGCTTGAGTCGTTTGTGATCGGGGTTACAAGGCCTCTGACCGCTTTAGGTTCTCGCTCGTTCCTGCGCTTGGGTAGAATCGGTTTTTTTTCCGTTGAAGGAAGGCCAATGGCTCAGCCCTACAGTGCCCGCAGTCGCGCGATCGAACCTTTCCATGTCATGGCGCTGTTGGCGCGGGCCAATGAATTGCAGGCCGCCGGCCACGATGTGATTCACCTGGAAATCGGCGAGCCGGACTTCACCACCGCCGAACCGATCATCCAGGCCGGCCAGGCTGCGCTGACAGCGGGGAAGACCCGTTACACCGCCGCGCGCGGTATTCCGGAGCTGCGTGAGGCCATTTCGGGCTTTTATCAGCAGCGTTATGGCTTGAACATCGACCCGCGGCGCATCCTCATCACGCCGGGCGGCTCCGGCGCGTTGCTGCTGGCCAGCGCTTTGCTGGTCGACCCCGGTAAGCACTGGCTGCTGGCGGATCCGGGCTACCCGTGTAACCGGCATTTCCTAAGGCTGGTCGAAGGCGCGGCACAACTGGTGCCGGTCGGTCCGGATGTGCGTTATCAATTGACGCCGGGCCTGATCGAGCGTCATTGGGACCACGACAGCGTCGGCGCATTGGTGGCGTCGCCAGCCAATCCGACCGGCACTATCCTGACCCGCGACGAGCTGGCGAAGCTGTCTGTCGCGATCAAGGAGCGCCACGGTCATCTGGTGGTCGACGAGATTTATCACGGCCTGACCTACGGCACCGATGCGGCCAGCGTGCTGGAAGTCGACGACAGTGCATTCGTTCTGAACAGTTTTTCGAAGTACTTCGGGATGACCGGTTGGCGGCTGGGATGGCTGGTGGCCCCCGACGCGGCCGTCGGTGAGCTGGAAAAGCTCGCCCAGAATCTCTACATCAGTGCTCCAAGCATGGCGCAGCACGCTGCACTGGCCTGTTTCGAGCCGGCAACCATCAGCATTCTCGAAGAGCGTCGCGCCGAATTTGGCCGGCGCCGGGATTACCTGCTGCCGGCCTTGCGTGAATTGGGCTTCGGTATTGCCGTGGAGCCGGAAGGGGCGTTCTACTTGTACGCCGATATCAGCAAGTTCGGCGGCGATGCCTTCGCGTTCTGTAAACATTTTCTCGAAACCGAACATGTGGCATTCACCCCGGGGCTGGATTTCGGGCGTTATCAGGCGGGGCATCATGTGCGGTTCGCCTATACGCAAAATCTCGAGCGTTTGCAGGAGGCAGTCGAGCGCATTGCCCGTGGGTTGCGGAGCTGGCAAGGCTGATGCGTTTTCATCCTCCCCTCGAAGAAGGGCGCCTGATCCGACGTTACAAGCGTTTTCTTGTCGATATCGAAACCGTTGGCGGCGAATTGCTGACCATTCACTGTCCGAACACAGGCTCGATGCTCAATTGTCAGGTCGAAGGCGGGCAGATCTGGTTCAGTCGCTCAAACGACCCGAAACGCAAGTTGCCTGGCACCTGGGAGATCGGTGAAACCCCGCAAGGGCGGCTGTTTTGCGTGAACACCGGCCGCGCCAATGGTTTGATCGAAGAGGCGTTGCGAGCGGGCGTCATCACCGAGCTGAATGGTTTTACCGGGCTCAAGCGCGAAGTGGCTTATGGCCAGGAAAACAGTCGTATCGATTTCCGCCTCGATTACCCCGAAGGGCCTGCCTACGTCGAAGTCAAAAGCGTGACCCTGGGTTTCGACGGTACGGCGGTGGCAGCGTTTCCCGATGCGGTCACCCAGCGTGGCGCCAAGCATCTGCGGGAGCTGGCACACCTGGCCAGGGACGGTATTCGCGCGGTGCAGTTGTACTGTGTTTGCCTGACCGACATCGAGGCCGTGCGCCCGGCGCAGGAAATCGATCCGGCTTATGCGCAGGCCTTGCGTGAGGCTATCGCCTGCGGGGTCGAGGTATTGGCTTACGGTGTGCGGTTGAGCCACGAAGAAATGTTGGTCGACCGGCGTCTGGACGTGTTGCCGGGTGGTTAAAGGCTGATCCAGATCCCCTGTTTATCCTCGCGACAGGCCACGCCGGTCAAGGCTTGCCCCGCGCAGGGGCCGGCGACGCATTCACCGTCTTCGATCAGGAACAGTGCGCCATGGGTGGCGCACTGGATCAGGCTGTTGCTGGGGTCGAGAAACTGGTCGGGATGCCACTCCAGGGCAACGCCCCGGTGCGGGCAGCGATTGATGTAGACGTAAACCTGCCCGCTGCGGCGCACCGCAAAAAACTTTTGGCCATCGATGTCGAACCCGCGACTGCTGTCATTGACCAGCTCGGCACCTGCGCAAAGCAACTTCATTTCTATCCTCGGTCCTGCAGCTTGCAATTATCGATTGGCCGTCTTGCCCGCCGGGGGCAAGTGTCTATCGTCGAGGATACTTGGCCTGATCATTCGATGCCCGGGAAACCTTCAGAGAAAGCTGTTTATGCGCCTGACACCCGCGTCAGCGTGATCTGCGTGGAGCACCCATCGCCGCATCCTGCCAGTACTTTTCCACAGGCAAAAAAAGACCCGGCAAGAGCCGGGTCAAATAACCGTGATTAGCCTGATGAGGAGATAATCCGAGAGTCCGAACCAAGGGCTTTTCAGAATATCGACCAGTCTCGCGACCAGTTGTGATAATCATATCGATTCTCATTACCAAGTCAACCGCTGTTTTTCGATTTCTTTGCGATTTGCCGGATTTGCGTCTGCAGGCCCCGTAATCATTGGGTTTCAGGTTGCAAAGCTATAGAAGTATTTGTCGGATCAAATCTTGTGTCGTGTAGAGATGGCTTCCAGTTGTTTGTTCAGCGCTTCCTTGCGCTCGGCAGGAATGTCGTTCCAGTGAACGTCCATCAGGGCGCCTTCAATTGCGTACAACAACACCTTGGACGCCCGAAAACCGCGCGTGCGCACGGCCCGATAAGCATCCACCGCCCCGAGGCGACGCAAGTCCGAAGCGCTATGGATGCCCACGGCATGCAACCATTGCGCTGACGTCTTGCCAAGATTCTTCAGGTGTTGCAGTTCATCATTCATCAAGCCTCCTTGCGATGGCCGAATGGAGAGCGTGGGCAATCTTCTGAGGAGTGTAGCCATCAGTAGGAAAAGCGTGATTGTTTGCTCGTTTTCGACGCAAATGCTTCTAAGAAACGAGTGTTGGCAGAGCGTGAAAAGTCCGCGAATGCGGTGGGAAGAGGTGGGGAAGAATCAGGAGTTACGGGTGAGCATCCCCCCACAGTCCAGCGCAACCAAAGGCGCTGGACGTGTCAGTCAGCGACGTTGGTCAGCGGGTGCGATAACGCAATCGCGTGCCGAAGTTCATCGACATCAGGATTTCGTCGGCGCTGAGTTCCACCGGAAAGTACGTACCGGAGATTTGCGCGTGGGCCAGGCTCGCGCCTTCCAGGTTCGCTTTGCGAAAATCGATGCCACGCAAGTCGGCGGAACGGAAGTAGGCGTTGCTGAAATCCACACCGTCGGCATTCAGCTCGCGCAGGTCCAACCCCCGGAAATCTCCACCCGCCATGTCGATGGGGCCATCCTTGGGGCGTTCACTGTTGAAGCCTCTGATGTCGTCTTTGTGCAGCAGGGCATAAAGCGGTGTGTCGAGAAGTTTCGGCTGGCTCATGTCGCATCACCTGTTGGTTTTATGACGCCATTATAGTGCCACTATTTGACGGCCGTGAAGCCAGCGGAGGCTTCACGGCTGAAAAACTTCCTTACAGGCCCGGAAGGCGCTGACGAATTTGCGCGACAACGGTATCGAGCGTCCCGCTTTCATTGGTCTGGACGCGCTTGCTGCAGAGGATTTCTGCGGGTGTCAGCGCTTCACGGCTGGCTTGCTGCGCTGCGATAACAGCCAGGGTGGCGTCGGACGGGTCTTTCTTGTCCGCCTGGCGCATGGCCAGCCAGCTTTCGATCACGGCCTGCGGCGCATTGCAGTCGAGGATCAGGAAGGGTGCGCCCGTGGCCTCGGCCACCTTTGCGGCACTGTCACGCTGATCACGCTTGAGGTAAGTGGCATCGACCGCCACCGGGAAGCCTGCACGCAGAATGACGTCGGCGATTTCGTGCAGGCGGGCATAGGTCGCCGCACTGGCGTCGGCGCTATAGATGCCGGCCTGTACATCATTCTCGACGGTTTGCTCGCCGAACAGGCGCTTGCGCTCAACATCGGAACGCAGGCGAATCGCGCCCAGGGCTTCGACCAGGCGCATGGCGACATGGCTCTTGCCGACGGCGGAAACGCCGCAGGTAATGGCCATGAAGCGTGAAGGAATGGTGCTGTAGCTTTCTGCCAGGTTGGCGTAGTTGCGGTACTGGCGCAGGGTCGTGGCGCGCTGCACCGCAGTGGCGTCGGCCGGCATGCTGAACAGGGCAACCTTGGCGCGGACCAGTGCGCGGTAGGCTTTATAGAAGTTCAGCAGTTCGAGACCGCGATAGTCACCGGTCAGCTCCAGGTACTGGCTGATGAAGCGACGCGCCAGGCACTTCAGGCCGCGATCTTCCAGGTCCATCGCCAGGAAGCCGGTGTCGGCATAAACGTCGGTAAAGCGAAACGGTTCATTGAATTCGATGCAGTCGAAGATCACGACCTTGCCGTCGATCACGGTTGCGTTGCCCAGGTGGATATCACCGTGGCATTCACGAATGAAGCCATCGGCCTTGCGCTGGGCGAACAGCGGTTTGAGGCGCTCGAAGCTGCTTTCGGCCCAGGCTTGCAGGGCGTCGAGTTGCAACAGGTCGGCTTTGTCGCTGAGGAACGGACGGATCTGTTCGAAGTTCTGCCGCACCGGCGCCATGACGCTGTCCGGGGTGCCGGCTTCGTGCCCGGCCGGCACTTTCGGTGCGCTGAGGTGGAAGTGGGCGATTTGCTCGGCCATCTCGTCGATGTGCGCGGTGGTCAGTTCGCCATTGGCTTGCAGGGTGCTGAGCAAGCCGGTTTGCGGGAACTGGCGCATCTTCAGTACATATTCGATGGCCGGGCCTTCGCCACCCAGTTGCGGAGCCTCGGCACTGCCGGTGACGGGCAGGACTTCGAGGTACAAATCGTCGGTCAGGCGCTGGTTCAGGCGCAGTTCTTCAGCGCAAAAGTGTTCGCGAGCCTCAAGGCTGGTGAAGTCGAGAAAACCGAAATTGACCGGCTTCTTCACTTTATAGGCATAGGGGCCGGTGAGCAGTACCCAGGAAATATGGGTCTCGATGACCTGGAATCCCTCTACAGGATGCGGGTAGAGGGCAGGGTTTTGCAGGGCAGCGATCAGGGACTGGCTCACAGGCGATCCTTCAGAGTCGGGGAAATTCAAGGCCGTCATTATGGCCGCAAGTCCGCTTGACGCAAACCTCGGAGCGCTCCTGTTGAGGATGAATAAAGTGCGTATAATCCGCCGCCATGACTCGTACTCGAACTCCCCGCACCCCAAAAAAACCACCCTCCAGGGGCCTGCGCCCGTGGCTGGGCTGGGCCATTAAACTCAGTCTGGTCGCCCTGGTGGTGCTGGCCGGATTCGCCGTTTACCTTGATGCAATCGTCCAGGAGAAGTTCTCCGGCAAGCGCTGGACCATCCCGGCCAAGGTTTACGCGCGCCCGCTCGAGCTGTTCGTCGGACAGAAGCTGAGCCGGGATGATTTCCTGACCGAACTCGATGCCCTGGGCTATCGCCGTGAAAGCGTGGCCAATGGTCCGGGGGCAGCGTCGGTCAACGGCAATACCGTTGATCTGAACACCCGTGGCTTCCAGTTCTATGAAGGCATGGAGCAGGCGCAACCGGTGCGGGTGCGTTTCTCCGGCGATTACGTGGCCGAGTTGGCGGGGGCAAAGGGCTCGAAACTGTCGGTGGTGCGCCTGGAGCCGCTGCTGATCGGCGGCCTGTACCCGAAAAACCTCGAAGACCGGATCCTGATCAAGATCGATCAGGTGCCACCGTACCTGCTTGAAACGCTGGTGGCGGTCGAGGATCGTGATTTTTATCATCACTTTGGTGTATCGCCGAAGTCGATCGCCCGTGCAGTCTGGGTCAACGGTTCGTCCGGCCGCATGCGTCAGGGCGGCAGTACCCTGACTCAGCAGTTGGTCAAAAACTTCTACCTGACCAACGAGCGCAGCCTGAACCGCAAGCTCACCGAAGCGATGATGGCGCTGCTGCTTGAGCTGCATTACGACAAGCGCGAAATCCTTGAGGCTTACCTCAACGAAGTGTTTGTCGGGCAGGACGGTCAGCGCGCGGTGCATGGTTTCGGTCTGGCCAGCCAGTTCTTCTTCAGTCAGCCGCTGGCCGAGCTCAAGCTGCATCAAGTCGCACTGCTGGTGGGCATGGTCAAAGGGCCTTCTGCCTATAACCCCCGTCGTTATCCGGAGCGTGCTCTTGAGCGACGCAACCTGGTACTCGATGTGCTGCAAGAGCAGGGCGTTGCGACTGCCGAGCAGGTTGAGGCGGCGAAGAAAATGCCGTTGGGCGTGACCAAGCGTGGCAGTCTGGCGGACAGTTCGTTCCCCGGCTTCCTCGATCTGGTCAAACGTCAGTTGCGCGAAGACTATCGCGACGAAGACTTGACCGAAGAAGGCCTGCGGATTTTCACCAGTTTCGACCCGATCCTGCAGATGAAGGCTGAAGCCTCGGTCAATGACACCTTCAAGCGTCTGGCGGGGCGCAAGGGTTCCGATGACGTCGAAGCGGCAATGGTCGTGACCAACCCGGAGACCGGGGAGGTGCAGGCCATGATCGGCAGTCGCCAGGCCGGTTTCGCCGGGTTCAACCGGGCGCTGGATGCGGTACGGCCGATCGGCTCGCTGATCAAGCCGGCGGTTTATCTGACTGCGCTGGAGAAACCAAGCCAGTACACATTGACCAGTTGGCTGTCGGACGAATCCTTCTCGGTCAAAGGTGCGGATGGTCAGGTCTGGAAGCCGCAGAATTACGATCGTCGTTCTCACGGTACGGTCTTCCTCTATCAGGGCCTGGCGCATTCCTACAACCTGTCGACCGCGCGTCTCGGTTTGGCGGTAGGAGTGCCGAACGTATTGAAGACGGTGGAGCGCCTGGGTGTGACACGTGAATTCCCGGCCTTCCCGTCGATGTTGCTCGGGGCCGGCGGCATGACGCCAATCGAAGTGGCGACCATGTACCAGACCCTCGCCAATGGCGGCTTCAATACGCCGATGCGCGGGATTCGTAGCGTGCTGACTGCCGAGGGCGAGCCGCTCAAGCGTTATCCGTTCCAGATTCAGCAGCGCTTTGATCCGGCCTCCATTTACCTGATCCAGAGCGCCATGCAGCGGGTGATGCGTGAAGGTACCGGCAGCTCGGTTTATAGCGTGTTGCCAAGGACCCTGACCCTGGCGGGCAAGACCGGTACCAGTAACGACTCGCGGGACAGTTGGTTTGCCGGTTTCAGTCAGGACTTGCTGGCGGTGGTCTGGCTGGGTCGCGACGACAACGGCAAGACGCCATTCACCGGCGCCACCGGAGCACTGCAGGTCTGGACCAGCTTCATGCGCAAGGCCGACCCGTTGCCGCTGGACATGCCGCAGCCGGACAATATCGTTCAGGCCTGGGTTGATTCGCGAACCGGGCAAGGTTCTGACGCCGGTTGCCCGGGTGCCGTGCAGATGCCGTATATTCGCGGCAGCGAACCACCTCCCGGTGCCGCTTGCGGTGGTGAAAATCCTGCCGAGTCGGTGATGGACTGGGTCAAAGGCTGGATGAATTAAGCAAAGAGGGTTTCAAGTGAACAAATGGTTGATTCCAGCGGTTGCCGCCGTAGCTTTGCTCAGCGGTTGCTCTAGCGTACAACGTGGCTCGATTCCGGTTGTGGATTCCGGCACCGCCGTGTCCAACAGTGAGCGGATCTCGGCCAATGGCGGTTTCCGCCAGACGACCGTCAAGCGCCCTGCACAAGGCCAGTCGCAGACCCAGGCGATTGCGCAAGGCGACAGCGGTGTAGTGGTGATGGTGCCAGGCGCGGCAACGACTTCGATGCCGATCAGCACGACACCGATTACCCCGGGTCCGATTACGCCGGGGCCAATTGACACGTCGCCGGTCCAGTCGGCGCCGATCAATCAAGGCAGCTACAGCATGCCGTCGTCGCCAAGCGGGATTCCGTCGGCCAGTTCGGGCGGGCTTTCTGCAGATGAGCAACTGGACGGCCCGGTATTGGCTTTGCTGACCACCGCTCAACAGCAACAGGCGAGCGGTGATCTCAATGGTGCCTCCTCCAGCCTCGAGCGCGCCCAACGTGTTGCACCGCGTGAGCCGCAGGTGCTTTACCGTCTGGCGCAGGTGCGCATGGCTCAGGGCGATGCGGCCCAGGCCGAGCAGTTCGCTCGCCGTGGGCTGACCTTGGCCAATGGCCGTCCAGCCCTTCAGGCCAACTTGTGGGAGCTGATTGCCCAGGCGCGCGCGAAGCAGGGTGACTCCCAGGGCGCGGCATTGGCTCGTCAGAAGGCCAAGGTAACGCTGTGATGGATGCGCGCTTTCTGAAAATCGCCGATCAACTGTTGTTGATCGAGCGCGAGCTGCGGGTGCAAGGGTGGTGGGATGAAGTCCCGCCCTCTGCGGAAGCGCTTTCCAGTGTCGAGCCGTTTTCGGTTGACACACTGGATTTCGAGCAATGGCTGCAGTGGATCTTCCTGCCACGCATGAAGATGATCCTCGAGCAGGATTTGCCGCTACCCAATGCTTCGGGCATTCAGGAAATGGCTGAAATGGTCTTTGCCGGGCGCAATGTCCAGGGCAAGGATCGGCAGTTGCAGGTATTGCTCAAGCAGTTTGATCAGCTGATCACCGCGTCCCGCTGAGCCAGAAGCTGCCAGCGTCCGCTGGCAGTTGTTCACAATATCCCTCTATTTTGTCGGCCGTTGCTGGGTAACTGCATGCGCGTGCCAATTTTTTGCCAAAAGTTGCGCAATCGAAGCTAACACAGGGCTGATTTACGGGTTTTTTCTTGCGTTCTCATGTGCTTAGTAGAATAAAGCACATAGACGACTTGACTTGCGAAGGACGAAACAGAAGAATCCAAAGTCCGCTGTACAGGGACTGCCAGAAGCAGACCCTCTCAGCAGATCATGAGGCGCATATCCGCGTCGACCTGTTACACCCGCAACGCGTTACCTCGCGCTGGGTGGGAAAGCCCCGCAACACTTGGGACGATCCCAATACTTGCTCAGTCAGTGCTGACGTAGTCGGCGACCACCGTCGCTCATGCTCTGCCGAGAAGTAAACCTATTAAGACCCGTCCCATTTTTCGTGGGCGGTATTCTGGCGTTTTAGAGGTGAGCAACGTGGAGCTTTTATCTGGCGGTGAGATGCTTGTCCGCTTTTTGCGCGACGAAGGCGTCAAATATATCTACGGGTACCCGGGTGGTGCTCTTCTTCATGTTTACGATGCCCTGTTCAAAGAACCGGAAGTGACCCATATCCTGGTTCGTCACGAGCAAGCGGCTACCCATATGGCTGACGGCTACGCCCGTGCCACCGGTAAAGCCGGTGTGGTACTGGTGACTTCCGGTCCTGGCGCGACAAACGCCATTACCGGTATTGCCACCGCCTATATGGACTCCATTCCAATGGTGGTCATTTCCGGCCAGGTGCCTAGCAGCATGGTGGGCACCGATGCGTTCCAGGAAACCGACATGATCGGTATCTCCCGGCCGATCGTGAAGCACAGCTTCATGATCAAGCACGCCTCGGAAATCCCGGAGGTCATGAAGAAGGCTTTCTACCTGGCGCAATCCGGTCGTCCTGGCCCGGTCGTTGTCGATATCCCGAAAGACATGACCAACCCGGCCGAGAAGTTCGAATACGTCTTTCCGAAAAAAGCCAAGTTGCGCTCCTACAGCCCGGCCGTTCGCGGTCACTCGGGCCAAATCCGCAAGGCGGCAGAAATGCTCCTGGCGGCCAAGCGTCCTGTGATGTACGCAGGCGGCGGCGTGATTCTCGGTGGTGGCTCTGCGCCGCTGACAGAATTGGCGAAGATGCTCAACCTGCCAGTGACCAATACTCTGATGGGGCTGGGTGCCTACCCTGGCACCGACCGTCAGTTCATCGGCATGCTCGGCATGCACGGCAGCTACACCGCTAACCTGGCGATGCACCATGCCGACGTGATCCTTGCAGTCGGCGCACGTTTCGATGACCGAGTGATCAATGGCCCGGCCAAGTTCTGTCCGAATGCCAAGATCATTCACATCGACATCGACCCGGCTTCGATTTCCAAGACCATCAAGGCGGACGTGCCTATCGTCGGTCCGGTCGAGAGTGTCCTGACCGAGATGGTCGCGATCCTCAAGGAAATCGGCGAGACCCCGAACAAGGAGTCCGTTGCCAGCTGGTGGAAGCAAGTTGATGAGTGGCGCGGTGACCGCGGTCTGTTCCCTTACGACAAGGGCGACGGCAGCGTCATCAAGCCGCAGACCGTGATCGAAACCCTGTGCGAAGTAACCAAGGGCGATGCCTTTGTGGCCTCCGACGTGGGCCAGCACCAAATGTTTGCGGCGCAGTACTACACGTTCAACAAGCCGAACCGCTGGATCAACTCCGGTGGCTTGGGCACCATGGGCTTCGGTTTTCCGGCGGCCATGGGCATCAAGCTGAGCTTCCCGGATGATGACGTCGTCTGCGTGACGGGCGAAGGCAGTATCCAGATGAACATCCAGGAACTGTCCACCTGTCTGCAATACGGTTTGCCGGTAAAAATCGTCATTCTGAACAACGGTGTTCTGGGTATGGTTCGCCAGTGGCAGGACATGAGCTATGGCAGCCGTCACTCGCACTCCTACATGGAGTCATTGCCTGACTTCGTCAAGCTGGCTGAAGCCTATGGCCACGTTGGCGTGCGCATCACTGAATCGAAAGATTTGAAGTCGAAGATGGAAGAAGCGTTCGCCATGAAAGATCGCCTGGTGGTGATCGATATTTCGGTCGATACCAGCGAGCACGTCTACCCGATGCAGATCAAAGACGGCTCCATGCGCGATATGTGGTTGAGCAAGACGGAGCGTACCTAATCATGCGGCACATTATTTCCTTGCTTCTGGAAAACGAACCCGGCGCTCTGTCTCGTGTGGTTGGCCTGTTCTCGCAACGCAACTACAACATCGAAAGCCTGACCGTGGCTCCAACCGAGGACCCGACCCTGTCGCGTCTGACGCTGACCACTGTCGGTCACGATGAAGTCATCGAGCAGATCACCAAGAACCTGAACAAGCTGATCGAAGTGGTAAAACTGGTCGACCTGTCGGAGAGTGCTCACATCGAGCGCGAACTGATGCTGGTCAAGGTCAAGGCCACCGGCGCCCAGCGTGCCGAGATCAAGCGCACTACCGATATTTACCGTGGACAGATCGTCGATGTCAGTGCCAGCGTGTATACCGTTCAACTGACCGGTACCAGCGACAAGCTCGACAGCTTCATTCAGTCCATTGGCACCGCCTCGATTCTGGAAACCGTCCGTAGTGGCGTGACCGGCATTGCCCGCGGCGACAAAGTACTCAGCATCTAAACCAAATTAGCGAACGGCCTGAACGGCCTGATATAGGGGAAATTCATGAAAGTTTTCTACGATAAAGACTGCGACCTGTCGATCATCCAGGGCAAGAAAGTTGCCATCATCGGTTACGGTTCCCAGGGCCACGCTCAAGCGTGCAACCTGAAAGACTCCGGCGTTGACGTGACTGTCGGCCTGCGTAAAGGTTCGGCTACCGTTGCCAAGGCTGAAGCTCACGGCCTGAAAGTGACCGACGTTGCTTCCGCTGTTGCAGCTGCCGACCTGGTCATGATCCTGACCCCGGACGAGTTCCAGTCCTCCCTGTACAAGAACGAAATCGAGCCGAACATCAAGAAAGGCGCCACCCTGGCCTTCTCCCACGGCTTCGCGATCCACTACAACCAGGTTGTGCCGCGCGCTGACCTCGACGTGATCATGATCGCGCCGAAGGCTCCAGGCCACACCGTACGTTCCGAGTTCGTGAAGGGCGGCGGTATCCCTGACCTGATCGCTATCTACCAGGACGCCTCGGGCAACGCCAAGAACGTCGCTCTGTCCTACGCTGCCGGTGTTGGCGGCGGTCGTACCGGCATCATCGAAACCACCTTCAAGGACGAGACTGAAACCGACCTGTTCGGCGAACAAGCCGTTCTGTGCGGCGGTACCGTTGAGCTGGTGAAAGCCGGTTTCGAAACCCTGGTTGAAGCTGGCTACGCGCCGGAAATGGCCTACTTCGAGTGCCTGCACGAACTGAAGCTGATCGTCGATCTCATGTACGAAGGCGGTATCGCCAACATGAACTACTCGATCTCCAACAACGCCGAATACGGCGAGTACGTGACCGGCCCTGAAGTCATCAACGCCGAATCCCGTCAGGCCATGCGCAACGCCCTGAAACGTATTCAGGACGGCGAATACGCCAAGATGTTCATCAGCGAAGGCGCTACCGGCTATCCTTCGATGACCGCCAAGCGTCGTAACAACGCCGCTCACGGTATCGAAATCATCGGCGAGCAACTGCGCTCCATGATGCCGTGGATCGGTGCCAACAAGATCGTCGACAAAGCCAAAAACTAAGTCACGCGCTTGTACGAAAAACGCGGCTTAGGCCGCGTTTTTTCGTTTGGGGGCCGGTTCTGGTATAAAGCTGCATCGTTTGCGGCCGAACCGTCGTCCCAGACACCTGTCCAAACTTTCCACCCGTTGCAAGGTAATGTCCATGAGCGAACGCCCCGAAGAGCCAAACCAGGCCTCTGACGCCGATAGCCTGCTGCCCATCGATGAGCATGTCGAAGAAGGGCATGACGCCGAAGGTCGTAAAGTCCGGCATCGTGGTATCTATCTTCTGCCGAATCTGTTCACCACTGCGAACCTGTTCGCAGGGTTTTATTCCATCATCAACTCGATGAGCGCCCAGGCTGCCCTGAGTGCGGGTAACTCGGCCGATGCGAGCAAGTATTTCGCGTTTGCGGCCATCGCGATCTTCGTCGCAATGGTGCTCGATGGCCTGGACGGCCGCGTGGCCCGCATGACCAATACCCAGAGCGCCTTCGGTGCCGAGTATGATTCGCTGTCGGACATGGTTGCCTTTGGTGTTGCCCCGGCGTTGCTCGCATTTGGTTGGGCCTTGGGTGACATGGGCAAGGTTGGCTGGATGGTTGCCTTCATCTATGTCGCGGGTGCGGCGCTGCGTCTTGCGCGTTTCAACACTCAAGTCGGTACGGCGGACAAGCGCTACTTCATCGGTCTGGCCAGTCCAGCCGCTGCGGGTGTGGTTGCAGGTATCGTCTGGGCGTTCAGCGACTACGGCATCCAGGGTTCCAAGATGTCTTTCCTGGTTGCGCTGATGGTGGCGGCGGCCGGCATGCTGATGGTCAGCAACATCAAGTACAACAGCTTCAAGGAACTGGACCTGAAGGGGCGAGTGCCTTTCGTGGCGATTCTCGCAGTAGTGTTGGTGTTCGCGGTTGTTTTCAGTGATCCGCCGCGCATTCTGCTGCTGGTCTTCCTCGCCTATGCCGCGTCCGGCCCGGTTCAATACCTGTTACATCTTCGTCGGCGTAAAAGCGTCGAGTGATGTAATTTCCCTCATACTCCGCAGTCTGTTGGTGCATCTGTTCTCCAATGCTGCGGAGTAGCCATGCTGATCAAAGTCCCTAAGGCATCCGACTGCCATGAGTCGGATGTCACGTCTGAATCCATCTATCTTTCTCGACGCAATGTATTGGGTGTTGCTGTTACCGGTTTGGCCGTGAGCGGTCTTCCTCGGTGGGCGGTTGCCGACGATGTGGCGCGTTATGCGGACGTCGAACCTGGCAAGGCGCCTTCCTGGTTCAGCGAAAAGCTTTCCTCGGTCAAGTGGGGGGCGGTTGTCGTCAAGGATGAGGCGATCACGCCGTTCAAGGACGCGACCCACTACAACAACTTCTATGAGTTCGGCACCGACAAGGGTGATCCGGCTGCCAATGCCGGCACGCTGAAGACGGAGCCGTGGTCGGTGGTGGTGGACGGGGAGGTGGGCAAGCCCGGGCGGTATGCGCTCGAAGACTTCATGAAACCGTATCAGTTGGAGGAGCGAATCTACCGTTTGCGCTGTGTGGAAGCCTGGTCGATGGTCATTCCCTGGATCGGCTTTCCGCTCTCGGCCTTACTCAAGGAGGTGGAGCCGACCTCGAAAGCCAGATTCATCCGCTTCGAAACCCTGCAGGATCCCAAAAGCATGCCGGGTCAGCGTTCCGGTTTTGCCTTGATCGACTGGCCCTATATAGAGGGGCTGCGTCTGGATGAGGCGATGAACCCGTTGGTGATTCTTGCGGTAGGCATGTACGGGCGTGAGTTGCCTAATCAAAACGGTGCGCCGTTGCGTTTGGTGGTGCCCTGGAAATATGGCTTCAAGAGCATCAAGTCCATCGTGCGCATCAGTCTGGTCAGTGAGCAGCCGAAAACCACCTGGCAGAGCATTGCTGCGGATGAATATGGCTTTTATGCGAACGTGAATCCCACTGTTGATCATCCTCGCTGGACTCAGGCTCGTGAACGCCGCCTTCCCAGCGGTTTGTTCAAGCCCAATGTACGTGACACGCAAATGTTCAACGGCTATTCAGAGGAAGTCGCCTCTCTATATACGGGGCTCGACCTGAGGAAGAACTACTGATGCGCTATCCGTTTTGGCGTATCGGTGTCTTTGTCGTGGTGCTGGTGTGGCCGCTGCTGTGGTTGTATCAGGCCTGGGAGGATGTTCTCGGGCCGGATCCGGGCAAGGTACTGGTCGACCGGCTGGGTTTGGGGGCGCTTGTTCTGCTGCTCGTAATCTTGAGCTTGACGCCTTTGCAGAAACTTACGGGTTGGGCGGGATGGAATGCCGTGCGGCGACAGTTGGGGTTATGGTGTTTTGCCTATGTGCTGCTCCACCTCAGTAGTTATTGCGCATTCATACTTGGTTTTGACTGGTCGCAACTGGGTGTCGAGTTGCGCAAGCGGCCTTACATTATTGTCGGGGCGCTGGGTTTTCTTGGTTTGCTGGCATTGGCGGTGACTTCCAATCGATACAGTCAGCGACGATTGGGTGCCCGCTGGAAGAAGTTGCATCGCCTGGCGTATGTCATTCTCGGGCTTGGATTACTGCATATGCTCTGGATTGTGCGCGCCGACCTGAAGGAGTGGGCGATCTATGCCTCTATAGGTGCATTGCTGTTAGTGCTGCGGCTACCGCCTTTGGCTCGTCGAATCCCGCGTTTAATGGCTAAAAAGGGCTCTTCCGCCAAAAAGGCGTAAATAGTGGTTGACGGCAGATTCCAGGTGTCTATAATTCGCCCCACTTCCGGCGCAGTCGAAACGGAAAACTCCTTGGTAAACAACGAGTTACGCAGTTTTCGACAGCAAGTTGCTTCAGGTCATCGAAGCCAAAAGGAAGTTGAAAAAGAGGTGTTGACAGCAGCGTGTAACGCTGTAGAATTCGCCTCCCGCTGATGAGAGATCTGAAGCGCAAGTGGTTGAAGTTGCAAAGGAAACTTTGAAAGCTTCTGAAAATAATCACTTGACAGCAAATGAGGCTGCTGTAGAATGCGCGCCTCGGTTGAGACGAAAGATCTTAACCAACCGCTCTTTAACAACTGAATCAAGCAATTCGTGTGGGTGCTTGTGGAGTCAGACTGCTAGTCAACAGATTATCAGCATCACAAGTTACTCCGCGAGAAATCAAAGATGTAACCAACGATTGCTGAGCCAAGTTTAGGGTTTTCTCAAAACCCAAAGATGTTTGAACTGAAGAGTTTGATCATGGCTCAGATT
>NZ_JAHBDN010000061.1:0-50233 GCF_019956445.1 Pseudomonas sp. BF-R-19 | reverse complement strand
CAAGCACTCAGGCAGCAACGTGACTTGCGTCCGAGCCTCACCTTCAATGAATCGCTTCATGATCGCCCCCAATACGATCTAGACGATCAGAAGGTTAGACAAACACTGGCGTTTTCACACAGCCTGGGTCGAGTGCTGCCTCTTCACACGCGGTCATTTCACGTTAGTATCATTCGACACAAGGTGGGAATACACCCCCATCATCAGCGCGGGTTAGCGGGTAACCAGGCAGGATGCACCGACCGCTGTCGCCCGGCGTAACTGCGACATGACGTTCCCCGCGGTAATTACCGCTGTAGGCGACATTGGGCAGCTGCTCGCGGCCAGCGCCTCTGCGACCCAGGTATTACAGGTATAAAACAGCGAATAGCTACCCTCGGCCTGGTAGAACCGGCTCTCTCCATACAGGCCAGGCCCGAGCACCACCAAGGTGCCCGTCGCTGAGTGGGTGAAGGTCCCGGCCACGAACGCGAGCAGTCGCCGGTAGCCGTCCTCCGTCACCCGCACCTCGATGACCTCGCTTGCGGCGAAACGCCGCCTGGGGTCCCCGTCAATCTTGACCGCATGCAGCACGGTTGCCGTCGACCCGAACAAGGCTCGCAGGGCGAGGTTCAAGTTGGCCTGTGGGGCTCGGTAAAAGTCCTCGTCACCCCAGCCGAACTCAACGAAGTCGCCGTCACCGAACTCTTCGGCCAGTGCGGGAAGCACCTGAAGTAGATCGGGGCGCACAATTGCCAACCCGGTATGCAGGCCATGATTCACTACATAGAAGGACCGCCAATCGCCACCCTCGCCCCTCGGTGGGTCCGACGCTGTAGCGCAGCCGAACAGCGTCAGGATCAGGGCCAGTACTACAATGCGCATACACAAGGGTTTGGAGGCTCGCTAACGAACGTGGAAAACCCCGGCAGGGGTGGGTTCTGTATACAAGCATAGAAGCTCGCTCGCACCATCCAGCAGGCATCCATGGGCAATCGCGACAGGCAAAAATCGGCCACAAGCGGACGTTCGGGAATGGCAGCTAACGATCCGAAACGGGCATGAAACTTCGAAGCTGAAACGCCTCAGCCTATCGGGAGAACCTTCAGATCCAGCCAGGTTGCGAGCCAGTTTTTTGAGCGAAGGCGGTTCAGATAGACCTGCCGTTTATCTGCCCGGAACTTCACCGTAGGTCGGACGACAAGGTTAAAGAGATCGTCTAGGCCGAGTGGTGCCGCGACCTCGACCACACCCTCAACTCCAAGCCGTACAGCTACCGTGAAACCTCAGGGTCAGGTCTTGTCTTTTGCCATCGCTATTATGCAAAAGGCAAGACCTGACCCCGCATTGCTTTGAGAAATACGAAAACCCCTGATTTCGAAAGAGATCGGGTTTTTTTGCTTTCTGGCCCCCCGGGGCCGTGTCGAAAAAGTGTCGAAGCCCCTAGAGCGCCCCAAGCGGATTGAGCCTTACCGCATCCTGCATCCAACGCCCGCTCGCCAAGCTGCGAGCCGCGCACTCAAGCAATACATGAGGACGGAAGGTTGAACCGCGGCTGTGTGTCGGTAACCGGCGTCGTCTAGGCTCAATTTCTCGGTCACATTCCATCTTGGAGGCCGTTTTCCCGCAGGAGGACTGTACATGCACATCACGACTTTCACTCTCACCTTACCGACTGCCCTGCTGGCATTAGCCTGCAGTTTCGCCAGTCAGGCCCAGCAAACGGACATGACCTTCTTTGTCACTAGCCTCGGCATGGGCAAGGGCGCCGATCTAGGTGGTCTGAGCGGCGCCGATAGGCACTGCCAGACGCTGGCCTCCGCCGTCGGGGCGGGCCAGCACACCTGGCGTGCTTACCTCAGCACCAGTGCCGTCGGCGGTGCGGGGGCGGTCAATGCCCGTGATCGCATCGGCCAAGGCCCTTGGCAAAACGCCAAGGGGGTCGTCATCGCCCGCGACGTCGCGCAACTGCACGGCGACAACCAACTGACCAAGGAAATGGCCCTGGACGAACACGGGGCGCTGGTTAAGGGGCGTGGCGACACGCCGAACATGCACGACATCCTCACCGGCTCGCAGGCGGACGGAACTGCGTTCGCCGGTAGCGATGACCATACCTGCAGCAACTGGACCAGCAGTGGCGAAGGGACGGCCCAGGTCGGTCATCATGACCGAATAGGACTGCGTGACGATGCGGCGGCACGCTCGTGGAACTCCTCGCACCCCTCGCGTGGCTGCAGCAGCGAAGCCCTGGCCGGCTCGGGCGGGGCGGGGCTGCTGTACTGCTTTGCCGCAGAATGACGGGCGATGCCGCTGCGGGGTCGCAAGTTGCAGGCGGGCCAGGCCGAGTAGAGCGGCCGGGGTCGCCGCATTCCTAGGCACGGCGGATCAGTGCAGAAAGTCTGTGAAACCTCAGGGTCAGGTCTTGTCTTTTGCCATCGCTATTATGCAAAAGGCAAGACCTGACCCCGTATTGCTATCCTTGCACCAGACGGAGTATCCGCCAACGTACCGGATCGGCAGCGATGATGGTCTGCACCTGCGAGAGCTGGATCATGGGCGCTGGCCTAGATGTTAAAAGTCGGAGCGAGAGACTACCAACCCAGCTGCGTTAATGTCTGCTTCTGGCCGATTGTGGTCCCCAACGAAAGCAGCTATCGGGCCAAGATCAAAACGCTGTCAGCATAACGACTTCTGGTAATAGAGCCGGGTATGTCCCGGCGGATAGTCTGCCAGGCGTCCGAATTCGGAGTAGCCAAGTTTTTGATAAAAGCCGGGTGCCTGAAAGCTGAAGGTCTCCAGCCAGATACCAGTGCAGTTCTTTTTCTGAGCGATATCTTCGGCCATGCGCATTAGCCGTTCTCCGATACCTTGGCCACGCATCGACTCGGGAACGCTGACAAGATCAATGAGCAGCCAGCGATAGGAGACCTTGCCGTACAGCCCGCCTATAACTTCGTTACTGTCAGGGTCTCGTAGCAACAGGGCAAAGTTTTCATGGGCGTCGTCCCCTCCGTTGGCCAGATTATGGGCCAGTAACGGAGTCAATATTCCTGACCGCTCTGCTTCAGTCGCATTTTCCGAAAGCTGGATTTCTACAGACATGTCGCTCTCCCTGAGCTGTGTGTAACTGGGTCAACAAGGTAGTCCATTTCTGTCGCCCCATGGTGAATCAGTAAATGCATCAATCGTCCGTTTTTTGATGGGCTGAATGACTGCTCTGACCGATTTTTCCTGTCACCACCGTCCGCCTTGGGTCGCACGCTGCCCTTCGCGACAGGCACCGATCGGCCACAAGCAGTCATCAGGTATGCAGAAGTCTTTTGGGTGCTGCAGGTGAGCCGGCTTTGATTTGATCAGCAAATATTGGGGGCGCTTGCCGCTGGTTTTCACTGTAGAACACGGCCCCGGCGCATTGCTGCAGTTGTTTAATCAAGCAATAACCAAAGGTTCACAAATGCTGATTTAATGAACCTTCAAACGGTGGGAGTATCCGCAGCCATGATTTCGCTCCTGCGTTTGATCCGTCGCCAGCTAAGCCCTTCCTTCCCGAAGGTGCGAGCCCGTCCGTGTCAAAATCCCCTGCTCCATATCATTCTGGCCTTTTGGGCGCTGTGGCATTGCCGTCATGCGCGCCCACCAGATGCAGCCCTCGCGTTGATTTGAATTCGTTGGCCAAACACGGCCGACCTCAATCCGATGAAGACCAGCCTGCCGCTAACGGTAGGCGGTCCCCGTGCGCCCGATGGCGCAAGCGAGAGTCCCATGCAATTTGCCAGTGTGCAGCAAGCCGAGGATTTTCTAGCGCAGAACCCTGATATTGAAATGTTCGAGCTGTTCATCCTCGACGCTAATGGCGTGCCTCGCGGTGAGCTGCTGCAGCGTGAGGAATTGTTGACCGTTTACCAACGCGGGCGCTCCTTGCCCAGTGCCATGCTCGGCCTGACGCTCAACGGCGATGATGTCGAAGACTCGGGGCTGGCCTGGGATGTGGGCGATATCGATTGCCGCGCCTACCCACTGGAGGGCAGCCTGATGCGTATACCCACGCGGCCGATCCCTACCGCTGCCGTGCAAGTCTGCATGCACCCCACCGAAGGCATGCCGGCCACGGTAGCCGACCCACGCCATCTGCTGGTCAAGGTGATCGATGCACTCAAGGCCGATGGCTATAACCCGGTGATGGCCTGCGAGCTGGATTTCTACCTGCTCGACCAGCCGCGCGACAGCCAGGGTCGGCCACAACCGACACTCGATGGTGACGTCGCTCGCCGGCGCAGCTCCAAGGTCGACGGCCTGCGTGAACTGGAGCAGATCGAACCCTTTATGGCGGATTTGTATGCCGCGTGCATGGCCCAGAATATCAAGGCGCGCACCGCGATTTCCGAGTACGCCCCCGGCCAGGTGGAGATCACCTCGGAGCATGGAGACGCGCTATGCCAGATGGAGATCACCCTTGAGCATCGAGACGCGCTATCGGCCATGGACCAGGCCATTCGCTACAAGCGAATCGTCAAAGGCGTGGCCCACAAACATGGCCTGCAGGCCTGTTTCATGGCCAAGCCTTTTGAGCACCTGGCGGGGACCGGCATGCACCTGCATGTGAGCCTGGCCGATGCCGAGGGCAACAACCTTTACGCCAGTGAAGACAAGGCCGGTACTGCGCTGCTGCGCCGGTCGGTGGGCGGCATGCTGGCCCTGCTGCTCGACTCGTTGCTGTTGTTCTGCCCCAACGCCAACTCCTACCGGCGTTTCCAGGTCAATAGCTACGCGCCACTCGCGTCGACCTGGAGCATCAACAGCCGCACCGCCAGTCTGTGTGTATCCACAGGCCCGGCTTGTACACGGCACATCGAGCATCGAATCTGCGGCGCCGACGCCAATCCGTATCTGGCAGCGGCAGCGATTCTCTCCAGCATTCATCACGGGATCAGTGAAAACGTCGATCCGGGCGAGCCGGTCGAAGGCGACGGCCACACTCAGGCCAAGGGGCTGCTGCCCACCGACTGGCTGACTTCACTGCAGGCGCTGGAACAATCGAGCTGGGCACGCGACGCCTTGGGCAAGGGATTTCTCGGCGTCTATCTGGCAGTCAAACGCGCTGAGTACCGGCAATTCATGGCCGAGTTCGGTGAACAGGACTGGCGCTGGTACCTGACTCAACCCTGACCGGTATTCATGCATGAGCCCGGTCGATGGTCTGGAACAGAACGTTCAACGGCCCTGATTACCCGGCCATAGCGTCCGCGAAATACATACGACCCCATCCAGTAACAATCGGGCAGTTCTGATCAGGCCGCAACTCATCAAACGATCATTGTCCAGACGCAACTCTACGGTGAACTCTCCCGTAGGGTGTTCAACCGAGAGTTGTTTGATTTCGCCGTCGACGATACTCGCAACACTCGCCGCCACACTGCCCTCGATCAGGCAGGCAACAGCCACACTGACCGCACCGAACACGCCGATGCTGGTGTGGCATCGGTGCGGAATGAAGGTGCGGGTGCTGATTGCCCCGCCCGCTTGTGCCGGCGCAATCAGGCACATTTTGGGCACGTTGCGCTGGCTCACGTCGCCCAGGTTCATGCGCGGGCCGGCTTGCAGGCGGATCGACTCGAGGCGGGCCTTCAACTCAGTATTGGCATCCAGTTGTGTCGGACTCTCATAGCCGCTCAGACCGAGGTCTTCGGCTCGGATGAGCACCACTGGCATGCCGTTGTCGACGCAGGTGACTTCAACGCCATCGAACAGATCCACAACGTTGCCGGTGGGCAGCAAGGCACCGCAACTGGAGCCGGCGACATCCTCGAACTCAACGACTAACGGCGCACCGCAACCGGGTACTCCGTCTATCCGCGCGTCGCCCGAATAGCTGACAGCACCATCCGGTGTCGGTACATGAGCAATCGCGATCTGCCCGGTGTTCTCCATGAAAATGCGCACCGGGGTTACATCACCCGTCACGGCCACCAGGACGCGCTCAATAGCGAACGGCCCGACACCGGCGAGAATGTTGCCGCAGTTCTGGCCGTAGTCGACCCGCGGCTCATCGACCAGCACTTGGGCGAACAGGTAGTCGACATCGGCGTCGGTACGGGCGGAGGGCTTGATGATCGCCACCTTGCTGGTCAGCGAGTCGCCGCCACCGATGCCATCGATCTGCCGCGCATCCGGCGAGCCCATGACCGCCAGCAGCACGCGGTCGCGAAGCACTTGCTGTTCAGGCAAGTCGCCGGCCAGGAAGTACGCGCCTTTCGAGGTCCCGCCGCGCATCAAGAGGCAAGGAATACGTGTCTGGCGCATGCTCAGTCTCCGAGCTCATCGAGGTTGTCGACGTAGCGCAGGCCCTTTTCCGCGAGCCGCTGGCGCATGTTGTAGATGTCCAGCCCCAATTCGCCCTTGGCCAGGCGCAAGGCCTTCTGCTCCTCCAGGTCGGCGCGCGCGCGACTGGCTTCGACAACCTGTGCAACTTCAACGCGACGCACGATGACCACGCCATCGTCATCGGCCACCACCACGTCGCCCGGGTTGACCAATTGACCGCCACACACCAGCGGCAGGTTGACCGAACCCAGGGTCTCCTTGATGGTGCCCTGGGCGCTGATGGCGCGGGACCAGACCGGGAAGCCCATCTCGCGCAGGGTGTGGGTATCGCGCACGCCGGCATCGATCACCAGGGCACGTACGCCATGGGCCTTGAGCGAAGTGGCAAGCAGGTCGCCGAAGTAACCGTCGGTGCACGGCGAGCTGGGGGCTACCACCAGAATATCCCCGGGACGACACTGCTCCACCGCCACATGGAACATCCAGTTATCACCCGGTGCAACCAGCACCGTGACCGCCGAACCGCTGATGGCCGTCCCTCGTTGAATCGGTGTGATCGCGGACGTCAGCAGGCCTTTTCGACCCTGAGACTCGTGGATGGTCGCGACACCGAAGCGCCCCAGTTCATCGACCAATGCCAGCTCGGCCCTGGCAATGTTGCGCACTACGACGCCGGTCTTTCCGATCAGCTCGCTCATGCCAGGTTCTCCGTGACGCGGGGGAAGATGCTCTGGTAGCCCTCGCCATAAACGATGTCGCGGCTGGAGGTGATGCCAACGTTGCGCTTGGCCTGCACACCGCGCTGCAGGGCGACGCGAGTGTAGTACTCCCAGAGGTGCTCCTGACCGGCCATGCACTGGATGGCCGCATACTTCTTGTCCCAGACCGAGGTGATGTCCAGCAACACATCGGGGCGCCATTCGCATTGCTCGGGCTGGTGCGGCTCGAAGCTGTAGACCGGCGGCGCACCGACAATTTTCTCCCCCGGCTTGTAGCCTTCGGCCTGGGCGATGATGCGCGCCTCTTGCGTCAGGTTCATGGCCAGCGGGTGATCGTAGTTGTAAGGGTCTTTCTGCGAGTGGCTGAGGACGAACTCGGGCTGGACGCGACGAAACACATCCGCCAGGCGAAACAGGGTTTCCTTGTCGGCCCGCATCGGGTAGTCGCCGATGTCGAAGAACTCGACGCTGGCCCCCAGGATATCGGCCGCGGCCTGGGCCTCTTCACGCCGCGCGGTTTTGACTTTTTCTTCGCTCATCTCGCCCTTGCGCCACAGCTTGGCGGACTCACCGCGCTCACCGAAGGACAGGCAGACGATGTGCACGGCATAACCCTGTTGCGCATGCAGCGCGATGGCACCGCCCGCGCGCCAGACGAAATCGGCAGAGTGGGCGCTGACGACCAGCGCGTTTTTCGGTGACTCGATCATTGCGGATTCTCCTCCTGCGTTTCGAACGAGGATCGCATCGCGACCCGCCCCAGGAGTAATGCATTGAAGTGTTTTAGGTATGCGTTTTTTTTATTGCCATCCAAACAGGGCGGCGGCATAGTCCAGCTCAAATGCACCTTTGCAGAGCCCGTACCCCATGGAATCCACCGAACTGCCCAGCCTGATGCACGTACGCGCCTTCGTCCGGGTGGCCGATCACGGGAGTGTTTCCAGGGCCTCCGTGGCACTGTTTCGCTCTCAGTCAGTGGTGACCCGGTCGATCTCCGAGCTGGAGGCACGGCTCGATGTACCATTGTTCGAACGCCACGCCAACGGCATGCGCCTGACCGATTTCGGCGAGCGCTTGCTGCCTCGGGCACGTCGCGTGCTGGCCGAACTCGACAGTGTGCCGCGACTGCTCGATGGCGCCAATAAGCGTGCGGTCGAGCCGCTGTACCTGTTCCAGGCCCGGCGCCTGCAAGTGTTCGTCAAACTCTGCGAAACCCGCCACATGCAGACCGTCGCCAGCCTGCTCGGCCTGAGCCAGCCGGCCATCAGCTCGACCATCAAGGTCATGGAAAGCGGGTGCGGCCAACCGCTGTTCGAGCGCACGCCTCGCGGGTTGCAGCCAACCCGTGCCAGTCACGAAATCCTCTTCCCGATCCGCCGGGCGCTGAACGAGTTGCGCCACATCGAGACCGATATCACCGCTCTGCGCGGCACCTTGCAAGGCGTGGTGCAGGTCGGCGCCCTGCCCTTGGGCCGCACCCGAATATTGCCCGAAGCCATGGTGCGCATGATGGCCGAACACCCGGACATCCAGGTGATCACCAACGAAAGTCCGTTTGATCTACTGGCGACAGAGCTGCGTGCCGGTGATGTCGACTTCGTCTTTGGTGCCTTGCGCCCGGAGGCCTACGCCAGCGACCTGGTCGGCGAAGCACTGCTCACGGAAGACATGGTGGTGTTGGCGCGGCGCGGTCACCCGCTCTGTTCGACGGCCGTGCCGCACGATGAACTGGGCGCCGCCCGATGGGTGCTGCCTCGCGCCGGCTCGCCGGCCCGGCAAATGCTGGATGAGTGTTTCACCCGGTTCGGCATTGCGCCGCCCCGGCCTGTAGTAGAAAGCGGCGACATGGCAATCATCCGCGGCCTGTTGTTGCGTTCGGACATGCTCGCCGCCGTGTCCGCCCATCAACTGGAACAGGAGATCGCCTCGGGCGAGTTGTGCATCCTGCCCCTGGAACTGAACCAGACCACCCGGGCTATCGGTCTGACTTATCGCAATGGCTGCCTGCACTCCCCGGTGGCCCAGGCCCTGATGGACATGATTCGCCGGGTGATCCGCGAGCAGGCCAGCACCCAAAGTTGACCGCGGTCTAATATAGGAGCGAGCCTGCTCGCGATGGCGATAGTGAAACTACAACAAGCTGATCGGATAGCTGACGATCACCCGGTTCTCATCGAACTCATTGGTGCTGAAGCTCTTGCGAATACTCGAGTTGCGCCATTTGACGTTGAGGCTTTTCAGCGGACCGCTCTGCACCGTGTAGCCCAGTTCACTTTCGCGGCCCCACTCTTTGCCGTCAGTGATCGCGCCGGTGTGCACGTTATCGCCGCTGATGTAGCGGTTCATCAGGGTCAGGCCGGGAACGCCGAGTGCGACGAAGTTGTAGTCGTGGCGCAACTGCCAGGACTTTTCCCGGGCGTTGTCGTAGCTGCTGTTGTAGCTGTCGTTGGCCAGGGTGCCACCGCTGGTGCCGTTGACGCGCATCCAGGCATCATCACCGGTGAGTTTTTGCAGGCCGACGTAGAACGTGTTGCCGCCATAGCGGGCCGATAGCAGCGCCGAGACGGTACGGTTGTCCAGGTCACCGGCACGGGCACTGCCATCTTCACGGCCCCAGAAGTAACCGAGGTTTGCGCCCAGCGTCCAGGCACCCAGGGGCTGACTGTGGACCAGTTGCAGGTATTGCTGCTGATAGATGTCCTTGAGCTCGGCGTTCCACAGCCCGATCAACGTGCGTTTCTCGTTGAAGCTGTATTCGCCGCCGACGAAGTTGAAGCGATCAGAGGTGAACGCGGTCTTGCCCTGCATGAACATGTCTTCCATGCTCGCATCGTTGCGTGGACTGTTCTGCCGCAACTGCCCACCGTACAGGCTCAGGCCGTCGATCTCCTGCGAAGTGACCTGGCCACCACGAAAGGTTTGCGGCAACGAGCGACCGTCGTCGGAACGCAGGATCGGCAGCACCGGCATCCACTCCCCGACCTTCAGTTCGGTCTTGCTCACCTTCATTTTCCCGGCCACCGCCAAGCGACCGAAATCATCGGCGGGACGCCCATCGCCATGGATCGGCAACAGCTGAGTGCCACCGGTGCCCTTGCCACCATCGAGCTTGACCGAGTAGAGCCCCAGCGCATCCACCCCGAAGCCCACCGGGCCTTGGGTAAAGCCGGAGCGGACGTCGAGAATGAAATTCTGGGTCCACTCCTCGGCCTTGCTTTGCGGATAGGCCGGGTTGGTGAAATTGCGGTTGATGTAGAAGTTGCGCAGGTTCAGGTTGACGCTGGCATCTTCAATGAAGCCGGCAGCAGACGCTTGCAGCGGTAATGCGCAGATAGCTGCCAGCGAACAGACGATTCGATGATTAACGGCGGTTTTCATTGTTATTGTTTTCCGGTTTTTTGGGTAAAGGAAATGCCCTGCGCCCGCAATAACCGGGCACAGCAGGATCAAGAAGAAAAAGAATGGATAGCGGCCCGGGACGAGCCGCCGCACTAACCGCTGATGATCAGCGCGGGCCTTTGCCCGCCACCGAGTAGAGCACCTGCTGGTTCCGGGTTTTCATGAACTCTTCCAGGCTCTGTCCACGCATGGCGGCGTAGACCTGCAAGTTCGGGATCCCGAGTACCGCCGCGAGTTTCTCCAGCACGAAAAAGATCGCGCCGTACTGGATCAGCCCGCGCCAGTCACGACGGCGCAACAGATCCCGTTCCTCGTCGCTCAGGCCGCCTTCATCGAACAACGCCTCTGGCGCTTCGAGAAAACGCTGGCGCCATTGCGGCTCGATCATGCGATGCAGGAACTTGTTCAGGCGATAACCCTTGGCGCTGCGCTCCAGGGTAAATGGATAGGTGCCATCGAGTTTTTCGATGCCGGCCAACTGGTGCTGCATGTGCTGTAAGTGGCGTGCGTTGACGTCGGCAGGCAACTGCCGATCCTGGTTTTCCAGCAACAAGGTCGCGATACCGGTCATGGATGGCAGGTAATAGTCCTGATGCAGATTCTTCACCGTGGCCGACAACGCGCCGCGCATGATCAGCCAGGTGATGACCTCCGAGCCTTCCATCCCGCCCAGGGTGGCGTATTCGGCGTGGGTCAGCTCGGTCAGGCGCAGCGGGTCGTTGACCAGCAGATCGATGAACTGTTCATCCCACTGCGGGTTGTTGAAACCGCAACGCTCGCCATGCACCTGATGGGACACGCCGCCGGTGGCGACAATGGCTACCTTCAAGTCTTCGGGATAGCTTTCAATCGCGCGACGTAGGGCCTGGCCCAACTTATAGCAGCGCAACGCACTGGGGATCGGGAACTGCAACACCCCCACCTGCAGCGGCACGATTTGCACCGGCCACGCCGGATCACAGGGCAACAGCGCCGACATCGGCGAGAAAAACCCGTGGTCCAGCGGCTTGTCGCGGAAGAAACTCATGTCGAACTCATCGGCCATCAGGCTTTGACCAATGTGCCGCGACAGCGCGGCATGCCCGCCCACTGCGGGCAGCGAGCGTGGATTGCCGCCTTCGTCGGCGACCTCGTAACGCTCATCGACGCCCAGGGAGAACGCGCCATAGTGGTCGAAGAAAAACGACGTCACGTGGTCGTTGAAGATGTAGAACAGCACATTCGGCTGTTGCTCCTTCAACCACACCTTGATCGGTTCGAAGCCTTCGAAAATCGGCGCCCACGCCGCCTCATTCTGTTTATCGTGATCGACTGCGAAGCCGATGGTAGGTGTATGGGATACAGCGAGGCCACCGATGATGCGTGCCATGACGAGTTCCTGTGTTTGAAAAAGATTATTGCGCCAGCAGGGTCCGGTTGACCCGGCGCCGTGCATGACCATTGGCCAGGATCGCCAGTGCGGCGATGAAGGCCGGCACGCTCAACAGGGCGAACAGAAACGGCAGGCCCAACCCGAGACTGAGCACCGCACCACCGATGAGAGAGCCAAAGATACCGCCGAAACGGCCGATGCCGAGCATCCAGCTCACACCCGTTGCACGGAAATCCGTCGGGTAATAACCCGGGGCAAACGCGTTGAGGCCAGTCTGCGCGCCGCTCATGCAAAAACCGGCAGCGATCACGCCAAGCGCCAGCAGGCTCGACTCCAGGCTGAAGGCCCCCAGCAGCAGGATGAACACACCACCTAATGCATAGGAGGTGGCGATCACGCCGTTCGGATTGCGTCGATCCATGATCCAGCCCACCACGATCGCCCCGACCGTACCGCCGATCTGGAACAGGCCAGTGATGGTGGCCGCCCGTTCGATGGACAGACCGCCTTCGCGCAACAGGGTCGGCATCCAGCCCATGGTCAGGTAGATCACCAGCAGGCCCATGAAATAGGTCAGCCAGAGCGCCAAGGTGCCGGCCCGATAACGTTCTGTGAACAGCATGCGCACCGGCGCCTTGTGCTGGGCCTGGGGTTCGGCGAGGGTGAAGTTAGTCGTTGCTGAAAATTTACCGCCAAGCTTGTTCAGTACTTTGGCGATCTGCGCGGCGGGTGCATTGCGCGCTGCCAGGAAACGCGCGGACTCGGGCAGAAACAACCAGAGGAAAGGCAGCAGCACCATTGGCAGAATGCCGCCGGCCAGCAACACCGATTTCCAGCCATACAGGGGAATCAACCAGGCTGCCAACAAACCACCCAATCCCGATCCCATGTTGAACCCGGTAAACATAATGGTGATGAACAGCGAACGATTGCGCTCTGGCAAGTATTCGGCAAGCAGTGTGGTGGTGTTGGGCATCGCAGCGCCCAGGGCCACACCGGTCAATAACCGCAAGGTCGCCAGCTCATAGGGGTTACGCGCAAACGCACACGCCAGGCTCAATACACTGAACCCTGTCACCGCCAGCAGCAGCACTTTCTTGCGCCCCACACGGTCAGCGTAAGGGCCGGCGGTCAGGGCACCGATGGCGAGCCCGACCATCCCGGCGCTCATGACCGGGCCAAACGCCGCTTTCGACAACCCCCACTCCTGAATCAGTGAAGGCGCGATAAAGCCCATGACCGCCACATCCAGCCCATCGAATAAAACAATGAAGAAGCACAGGCTCATGATGAGCCACTGGTACCCGGCAACCGGTCGGTTGTCGATCCACGCCTTGATGTCGACCGTCTCGTGACTCATGTTTTCACCTTCTTATTTTTGTAGAGATACCGAACGGCCTGGGGATCGGTGCAGCCAGAGGCCGCCCGACAGCCGAACGCTGGCCGTGACTTTAAAGCCGCAGCTGCCTGCGCCGCCTCTGGGAAATCCTTAAACGGGTATCTGTTTTTTTTATCGGATGATTTGCAGCGCGTTACTACGCGGCCAATGCCAGGCCATCGCCACTGGCACTGCAGCGGGCGTTCACTGCCGCAAACGGTATGTGGGGGCACGGACTGGCCGTGCTTGCGCGCGCATCAACCCCGCCCCAATGAGGCTCGGTTGACTCAGGTTGGCATGGCGCGGCATCTCGCGATGCCGCTATACCCCGTCCACAAGCGCATGATTGGCCAGGGGCGGGTTCAATCCACTTCAATGATCAGGACAGGTTTTCAAGCAACTCCAGCGCCTGATCGAAATCGAAGCACTCCGCTTGCCGGACAACCCGAAGCAACTGCTCGGTCATCCGCGGGTCTGACGCCAGCCCCTGCAGCTTGAGCAAGGCCGTCAGCGCCTGGGTGTCGCTCTCGGCCAGCAGAGACCGGACGTAGGCCAATTGCGCATGCCATTCGCTGCACGGTGGCGCGCTAGATGAGTCGGCGGACGATGTCGGCTCGCCGAGCACCGATAAGCCTTCCAGCACCAGTGTCAGGCAACGCTCAACCTCCACCAGCCGATCGGCCAGGTCCTGCTTCGCCCCATCGCTTTGGCATGCCTGCTCCAGCGCGGCGGCGGCGTTCGCCACTTCAACGGCACCGATGTTGCCCGCCGTGCCGCGCAAGGTATGGGCCAGCCTGACCGTCGCCGAAGGATCGCCTTGACTTCGGGTAGCCAGGAACTCGGCGCAAAAAGCCTGGTGGCTGGAGCGAAACTTGCGCAGCAGACGCAGATAGAGCTCGACCTTGCCCATGCAGGTGCCCAGGCCGGCTTTCAAATCAATACCGGGAAGGCTGGCTGGCAGGCTCGCCGCTGACACCTTGGTGAGCGGCGAAACGTCGGCCGACATCGCGCCACGGTCAGCTCGCGGATGTATCCACTTGGCCAACGTGGTGAACATGTCGTCGACGTTCAAGGGTTTGGAGATGTGGTCGTTCATGCCGCAGGCCAGCGCCCGCTCACGGTCCCCCGCCATGGCGTCGGCAGTCATGGCGATCACCGGCAAATTCGCCCAGCGTGGCTGCTCGCGTATCTTGCGGGTCGCGGTATAACCGTCCATCACCGGCATCTGGCAGTCCATCAACACACCATCGAAGTCTGCGTCACGCTGCAGTTGCTCGAGCGCTTGCGCGCCGTGAACGGCCAGGCACAGCTCGATCCCGGCGCTCTCCAGCAGTTCACAGGCCAGCTCGCGGTTCAGCTCATTGTCTTCGACCAACAGCAGTCGCGCGCCACGCAGGCTGGCCATGGCGCTGGCGCACTGGCCGAGTCGCTCGCTGGCCCGGGTATCGGCCTGGGGCATCTTGCCGAGCACCGTGCCCAGCGCCTCAAGCAATGTAGACGGCGTCACCGGTTTGGTCAGTACCACCGGCAATTGAATGCCGTGCCGACTGGCCTCCTCGCGGGCCTCCTCGCGACCGAACGCAGTGACCATGATCACCGACGGCGTTTGTGCCAGTTTGGCGGCCTGCATCTGCCGCACCGTTTCCACGCCGTCCATGCCAGGCATGCGCCAATCCATCAGCACCAGATCATAGGGCAGCACCTTCGCTTCGGCCTCCATCAGCATGGTCAGTGCAGCCCGGCCACTTTGCGCGACGTCCACCTCCACGCCAAAACTGCGGGCCATGCTGGACAGGATCTCGCGCGCGCTGGCGTTGTCATCGACCACCAATACACGGCTGCCCAGCAATTCGTCGGCGGTCACCATGCGCCGCAATTGGTTGTCGCGCTGCACCCCCAGGCTCACCTCGAAATGGAAAGTGGAACCCAGGCCCGGTTCGCTCTCTACCCAAATGCACCCGCCCATCAATTCCACCAGATGCCGGGAGATGGCCAGGCCCAATCCGGTGCCACCGTACTTGCGGGTGGTGGTGCTATCGGCCTGGCTGAAGGGTTGAAACAGGCGCGAGCATTGCTCGGCGTTCATGCCAATCCCGGTGTCCCGTACCCAGAAATGCAGCTGCGCCTGCTCTCCTGCAGAGCCCCGCTGCTCTACACCGAGCACGATCTCGCCCTGCTCGGTGAACTTCGTCGCATTGTTGCCCAGGTTGATCAGCACCTGGCCAAGGCGCAACGGATCGCCGATCAAGGCGGTCGGCAGCTCGGCATCGGTGCTGAACAGCAATTCCAGGCCTTTGTCCTCGGCTTTCAGGCCAATCATGCTGGCAAAGCCGTCGAGAACGGCCTCGAGGTGGAAGGGAATGTGCTCCAGGTGCATTTTGCCGGCCTCGATCCTGGAGAAATCGAGGATGTCGTTGATGATCACCAACAGGTATTCCGCCGAGCGATGGACCTTTTCGATGTAGTTGCGCTGGCGGTGGTCGAGCTCGGTGCGCAATGCCAGGTAGCTCATGCCGATGATGGCGTTCATCGGTGTGCGGATCTCGTGGCTCATGGTGGCCAGGAAGTTGCTCTTGGCCCGGGTCGCCTCTTCTGCGGCCTCGCGTGCGCGCTGCACCTCGGCCTCGGCGGTCTTGCGGTCGGTGATGTCAAAGTACCAGTTGGCCCCCATACCCCGCTCCCCCAGCGTCATCGTGACGGCCGAAACCAGTACGTCGAAGCGCTCGCCTCCTGCGCGCTGCAGGGTGGTCTCGAAGTTCAGCACGGCACCTTGTTCTGCCGCTTCGAGAAAGCGCTGGTGTGCCTGCGGGTCGACCCAGAACTGCGCCGGATCCGTACCTTCGAGTTCAGCCAGACGAGTCCCGAACAAGCTGTCGAACTGCGGATTGCAGTAGGTCGGACGGCCATCGACGTCCCTGATCACCATGGCCACCGGGCTGCTGTCGAGTACCGCGCGCAACTGTGCCTCGCTGGCCTTGAGTGCCGCCTGCAGATGACGGCGTTCACTCACGTCGCGCACCGAAGCGCACACGCATTCTCCGCCCCCCTCCAGACTCGGCAAATGCGACAGGCTGATTTCTGCCGAGAACAGACTGCCGTCTTTGCGCACGCCTTGCAGGTCGTCCAGGTTGGCCCCCATCTGGCGAGTGTCGCCGTGGGCCATGAAGCCCTTGCGCAGCGCCACGTGACGCCCGCGACTGGGCAACGGCACCAGGCGATCGATGGTCTCGCCGAGCAACTCACCGGGGCTATAGCCGAACAACTGATCCAGTTGGCGATTGGTGCGCAGGATTTGTCCCTCGGCATCGACCACCAGCATGCCGTCCGGCGCCGCTTCGATAATCCCGCGATACCAGGCCTCGGTGGCGCGCAACGCCGATTGCTGGGTTTCCAGTGCCTGCGCCTGCTGCTCCAGTTGCAGCGCCTGTTCCGCCATTTCATTGGCCTGGCGCCGGGTTTCTGCCAGCAGGGTCTTGACCGCCTGATTGCGCTCCAGAATCGCCATGGCCGCGGCCAGGCGTGGTGTGGCTTCCTGCAACAGCAGCAATTCACGCTCGCCCAAGGGTTCCAGCCCGGCCAGCTCGAGCACCCCCAGCAACCGCTCGCCACGCACAATGGGCTGCAGCAGCAGGCAACGGGCCGGGACCTCGCCAAGCGGCGAGCGCAAACGCCAGTATTGCTCCGGCATCGCCTGAAACTGACGCGGCAGGCGATCCACCGCGCACTGCCCCAACAGGCCATCGCCGAACATGACTTGCGCCTCGGGTGGCCGCTCGGAATCGGTGGCATAACGACCCATCAACAGCAGCGTGCCGGCGTCCTCCTGTGCGCTGTACAGCACCCCCTGGCAGATTCCGTGCAGGCTGGCCATGCATTGCAGGAACACCTGCGCCAGTTCGGCCGGGGTTTCTGCCTGCTGCAGATCGACCTGCAATTGGGCGGTATGCGCCTTGATCCAGCGCTGACGCTCAAGTTGTTGGGACTCGGTCTGCAGTTTGGCGATGGCCCGCGCCAGATCGCCGGTTTCGTTGTTCAGGTCGGTGTGGGGAATCGGTTGATCGAGCTGCCCGGCGGCCAAGTGGTCTACCGCCACCCGCACCCGGTTGAGCGGATTGCGGATCGACTGGCTGACGACCCAGGACAACAGCAACGCCAGCGACAAGCCACCGAACAACAGTACGTAAGTCAGCATGGTGCTGTGTTCGGCAAACTCGGCAATGTCCTTGGCCGTGTCGCGAATCGAGGCTTCCTTGATCTGGGCGATCGCATATAAAAGGCTGTCGGCCTGTTGGGCAAGTTGCTGGAACTCACTGCTATTGAGCAGCAACAACGCCTTGTTCTGCTGGCCTTGGTCGATCAATACAAAGGCCTGGTCGCTATAACGCTGCAACTGTTGCTGCAGCAGGTCGAACTCGGAGAGACGCGCCAGATTCTCCGCACGCCTGAGGGTCACTTTGGCGTGGGCCACAGCCTGCTGCAGGCCTTCGCGGATTTCATGCAGTTGCTGCAGGGATTCGACGCGAATCTGCGCGCTGTCGGTGCCCACCGCACGCTGCAGTGCTTGCATCATATGGGGCAATTGCACACGTGCTTCCTGCAAGTGCTCCATGCCGACCAGTTCCTGCAGGTAGAGGTTCTGCATGTCCTGCTTCAGCGATTGCTGGGTGCGCAGGCTTTGCACGCCGAGCACCAGCACCAACAGCAGCAGTGCTGAAAAACCCAGGATCAGTTTGTGCAGCAGCGCGAGGCGCTCAAGCAGGGTGCGCAATCCGGCCATGACCTGTCCTCGTGGACCTGATGAAAACACTGATATAGGGCAGTAGCGGGTTCACGGAGTCTGGCCGATACGCTCCAGGGCAGCCCGCTGGCCGGCCATGTCCTGTTCGGTATCGGCGAAGCGCTCGGCAATGGTCTGGAACTGTTCAACGCACACCAGGAAGGCATCGCAGATGTCCGGGTCGAAGTGCGTGCCTCGCCCCTGACGAATAATCTCGACGGCCTGCGCGTGGGGCATCCCCGCTTTATAGACCCGACGGCTGATCAACGCGTCATAGACGTCAGCCACCGCCATCAACCGGGCGCTGACAGGGATGTCGTCACCCGCCAGCCCCTGCGGATACCCACTGCCGTCCCATTTTTCCTGGTGACTGTAGGCAATCTCCTTGGCCAGGCTGAGGAACTCGGCGCGAATGCCGAGCTGATCCTCGGCATGCTGGATGGCGTCGCGTCCCAGCGTTGTATGAGTTTTCATGATCTCGAATTCTTCCTCGGTATAGCGTCCCGGCTTGAGGAGGATATGGTCGGGAATGCCGATCTTGCCGATGTCGTGCAACGGCGCCGACTTGAACAGCAACGCGATGGTGTCCTCGGTGAGAAAGTGACTGAAGCGCGGATGATCACGCAGATGCTCCGCCAGCACCTTGATGTAATGCTGAGTCCGCCGGATATGGTTGCCGGTTTCGTTATCGCGAGTCTCGGCCAGTGAAGCCATGGCCTGGATGGCCACATCCTGGATCGCAATCACCTCGCGGGTCCGGCGCGCCACTTCCTTTTCCAGATAGTCGTTGTGATCGCGCAGGAAGTCTGCCGCCGCCTTGAGCTTGAGCTGGGTATCCACCCGAGCCAGGACCAGCGCCGGCCTGATCGGTTTGGTGATGTAGTCGACAGCGCCCAGTTCCAGGCCATGGATCTCATCTTCGGTCGCGGCCATGGCCGTCAGAAAGATGATCGGAATATCGCGGGTACGCGGGTCGCGCTTGAGCTGCTGCGCCACTTCATGGCCGGACAGCCCGGGCATCATCACGTCCAGCAGGATCAGGTCCGGGAGTGTGTCGCCCTGTAGTACGCGCAGAGCCTTTTCACCGCTATTGGCGGCCTTGACCCGGTAGCGATCCTTGAGCAGATCCGTCATCAGCATCAGGTTATCGGGCGTGTCATCGACCACCAGGAGGGTTGGTGGACTGTAATGACGCTGTTCGGCACTCATGGCGGAGGGCTCCCTTGCCAGACATGGACCATCCCAAGGCAACACTTCCACTGCCGCCCCAGCGCAAGGAAGCTTAGCTGCAGTTCTCCAGGGCTGCCCGGCGTCGAGCGGCGGAGCCATTGCCCTCATAGTGTGGGTCAATAGTCTGTTTGAGGTATTACCCGGGGCTGACCTTGAATGACTATGACGCCAGGGATTTTCGGCCATCCGGATGGACCAGGCAGCACGACCGCTGCGCCATCCATCAACCGCAACGAGGAGTTTGATAGCTATGGAAAAAGTCATCTATCTGCTGTGGCGTGATACTCAAGTCAGTCCTGATACCTTCGCCCATCGCCTGCGCAGTGAGGTCGCTGGGCAATTGCAGGCACTCGGTGCCCGTAATGTGCAATTGAACCTGGCCGATGCCGATGTTCTGCCTGCAGCCGGCCTGCGCCAGGAAAACAACCGGCCATTGCCCGATGGCAGCCTGTCGCTGTGGCTGGACAGTGCCAACGGGCCGGCTCGTCGCCCTTTCGATCACTTGATCAGCGCGGCAACGGCGCGCATGGCCGCCTATCTGGTCTGCGAGTCGGTTGCTATCGCCAATACTCGCTTCCCTGCAACGCCAGGTGAGCGTACCCACGGCTTTGCCCAACTGGCCCTGCTGACCCGCCCTCCACGCCTGACCCCCGAGGCCTGGCTGGACATCTGGCGCAACCATCACACGATGGTGGCCGTGGACACGCAAGCCAACTTCCAGTACGTGCAAAACCTGGTGGTGTCGCCACTGACGCATGGTGCCCCACGGATCGATGCCATCGTCGAGGAATGTTTTCCGCCGGCGGCCATGACCGATCCCATGGCCTTTTTCGATGCGGTGGGCGACGAAGCGAAATTCCAGCGCAACCTGGCCGCGATGATGGACAGCTGCAGCCGCTTCATCGATTTCGACAGGATCGACGTGCTGCCTACCAGCCAGTACTGCCTGTAGGACCGGGAAATCGTCATGCGTGAAGGCCCTTCACGCGAATTCACTGCAATAGCATGCCCGCCGGCGCTAATGATCACTGCGGCCGCAGCCATTAATTCCATCGGTTATTTGAGTGAGGAGCATTCGTTCTATTGGGCTTGGTACAGGTAGCTAATCTACTGAACTTGAGAGGGAGCAACCTTCAGAAAGGCGAAAGCATATGGACGAAAGTCTGATCGAAACCGACTACCTGATCATTGGCGCTGGCGCGACGGCCATGGCTTTCGTCGATACGCTACTCAAGGAAACGAATGCACGCGTCATGATGGTGGATCGACACGATCGACCTGGCGGGCACTGGAATGATGCCTACTCGTTCGTCCGATTGCATCAGCCCTCGGCTTTCTATGGCGTCAACTCACGTGAACTGGGCAGCGCAACGAAAGACCAGGCGCCACTGAACTCAGGCTTGTATGAGCTAGCCTCCGGCACTGAGGTGGTGAGCTACTTCGATCAGGTGATGAATCAGCAGTTTCTGCCGTCAGGTCGAGTCCGTTACTTCCCCATGTGCAACTACACCGGCGACCGCATTGACGACCACCGCGTTACCTCACTGGTCAGCGGCGCGAACCATCAGGTCCGGGTGCACAAAAAGGTGGTGGACGCCACCCATGCCCAGACGGCAGTTCCCTCGACTCACCCGCCCAGGTACAGGGTGGAGCCCGGCGTGGAATGCGTGCCACTGAACGACCTGCCGAAGATCCGGCACCCACACTCTGGCTACGTAGTGGTGGGATCGGGCAAGACCGGGATCGACGCTTGCCTGTGGTGTCTGCAAAACGGTATTGCGCCCGAAAAAATCTGCTGGATCATGCCGAACGACCCGTGGTTGATCGACCGGGCCAACCTGCAACCTGGCCTCGACAGCTTCGAACGAACAATCGGCGGCCTCACGGCACAATTTGAGGCCATCACAACCGCAGACTCGATCCCGGACCTGTTCTCCAGGCTTGAGGCGACGGGCCAGCTCCTGCGCATAGACAAGTCGGTGGAACCCACTGCTTACCGTTGCGCCACTGTCACACAGGCGGAATTACGTGAGCTTCGCCGCATCGACAACATTGTGCGCCTGGGGCGGGTGCGAGTGATCGAGCCAACGCGCATTGTGCTTGAGCAGGGCAGCATCGCCACGAGCCCGGGTGCTCTGCACATTGACTGCAGCGCCAGTGCCATCCCGTCACTGCCTGAAATGAAGGTGTTCGATGGCGGCAAGATTAACCTGTTGATGGTAAGCACTTGCCAACCCTTGTTCAGCGCAGCCTTGATCGCTTATGTGGAAAGCCACCTGGCCGATCAAGCGCAGATGAACGCGCTTTGCACCATGGTCCCCCCGCCTCACGTCCCCACGGACTGGATCAGAATGTGGGCGGTGTACCTGGGTAACCAACTACGCTGGGGAGAACATGAAGGCCTGGCCCGCTGGATCAGGCAGTCGCGCCTGTTCTTTCTGACGGCGGTGGTCAGGGGCTTGCAGGAAACCGACACCGAGAAACTGGCACAGCTGCATCGCCTCTCTGTCAGCAGGCAGCAGGCTGCGGCGAATCTGCCGCGGTTGCTGGGGTCCATCGCTTGAATTGCAGGAAGCACACATGAACGAGCCACACCTCGAAATACTCGACATCAACGGCATCCGCATGCAGGTCGCCATCCAGGGTTGCGGTCCGTTGGTCTTGCTTTGCCACGGATTCCCGGAGCTGTGGTACTCGTGGCGCCACCAGCTTGCTGCGCTGGCAGCCGCCGGCTATAGAGCGGTCGCGCCCGACATGCGTGGCTATGGCGGCACCGATGCGCCGGCCGAACCCGACGCCTACACCACACTCCACCTGGTGGGCGACATGGTGGAGTTGGTCAACTCACTCGGCGAACAGCAAGCCGTGATCGTCGGCCATGACTGGGGCGCGCAGGTGGCCTGGAGCGCAGCATTGATGCGGCCCGATCTGTTCCGCGCAGTGGTCGGCATGAGCGTTCCCTTCTCGCCACCGGGGCGCGTGGAGCTCCTGAGCGCGCTGGCCTCGCGGGGTATCAGCGACTTCTACATCCAGTACTTCCAGACGCCGGGTGTGGCCGAGGCCGAGCTGCAAACGGACGTCGAGTCGTCGATCCGGCGCATCTACTTCAATGGCTCGGGTGACGGGCCCGATGGACCGGTGTTTGGCCAGCTGCAGCCGGGGCAGGGCTTCCTGGGGGGGATGATCGAACCCGAAACCCTGCCAGTCTGGCTAAGCCTCGAGGATATTGCCTACTACACCCGCGAATTCACTCGCAGCGGATTTCGCGGCGGCTTGAACTGGTACCGCAACATGACGCGCTCATGGGCACTGCTGGCACCCTGGCGCGGTTGCATTATCCGGCAGCCGTCGATGTTCATTGCCGGGAGCCACGACGCCGTGCTGAAGTTTCCGGGCGCCCCGCGGCAGATCGAAGCCTTCGCGCAGACACTGCCGGGCCTGCGTGGGTGTCATATCCTCGAAGATGCCGGCCACTGGATACAGCGCGAACGCGCGGACGAGGTCAATGAGTTGCTACTGGGCTTCCTGAAAAAACTCTGATCAGGAGCTTGAATTTCTATCCATAGAGGGAGGGCCGGTATGGCACCCCTGAGAACCACGCCCGCCAAAGGACGAAACCTGACTGCAGAACTTGTCGCTCGCGTTGAGCGCTTTGAGCCAGATCCCGGACCCGAACCGGGCACGACCGAACACACCGAAGCAGAGTTTGATGCGATGGTGGAAGCACTGTTGTTTGAATACAAACCGCAGGAGCTCTGGATCTTTGCTTATGGCTCACTGATATGGAGTCCGGAGTTCGATTTTTTGGAGAGCCGTAGCGCCACCGCCTTCGGCTGGCATCGATCGTTCTGCCTCAAACTGACGCGCTGGCGCGGCACACGCGAGTTGCCAGCCCTGATGTTGGCCCTCGACCGGGGCGGAAGCTGCAACGGGTTGGCATACCGGCTTCCAACGCAAGACCATTTCAAGCAATTGGGACTGTTGATGGTCCGGGAAATAGACGCAAACCCACCAACCAATGTTCCGTGCTGGATTTCGGTTAAAACCGAGTCCGGGATAGTGCGTGCATTAGCTTTTGTCGCAGCACGCGACGGAATGGCCTATGCCGGAAAGTTGCCCATGGAAAAGGTTGCCCATGTATTGGCTCGCGCAGCCGGGCACTGGGGCTCGGCGGCCCAATACCTGTTCCGGACTGTGACAATGCTCGAGGAGCATGGCATTCGGGACCGAAATATGTGGCGGATACAAAGCCTTGTGGCACAGGAAATCGAAGACTCCCTGCTTGCTGCGCAATAGCCAGGTTGGGCGAGCGCATCCCGCGATGCTCGCCCTGCGGGGGTTATCCACCCGACAAAAGCTCCATTTAGCTTGAGCACCTGTAATGGGTCGATTGCGGTCCATTGTGACCGCTTGAATCCACAGCCAGGAGCGGACATCGAGATAACAAACCGCAAAGGGGCCGCACACTGACGCTGTTGGTTATTTAAGCAGCGGCCCCTAGAACTTTTCCCTATTTATCGGTCTATTTGAATAGGCACATCCACTCGGTAAGCGCGAACTCACCTGCTTCCCGCAGCCAGATGCTCACACGTCAAAATGTCAATCAGAGGTTGTCTTCGCTCATGAAATTCCATGACCCACGGATGGTGCTCTTCGGCCTGTTCGCGTTCGCGGCAGTGGGCTCGGCATCAGCAACACAGATGAAGACCCCAACCCCTGTTTTCGCAACTGAAGTCGCAGTAGTTCAGGTTCCGGTCCACGCTGCCGGCAACCCTTGGCCGACCTTGGTCAGCACGGCCGGCAAGCAGCCAGGGCCGTTGCTTGCCCATGACGACCGATACTGGCATGACGGCCGTTGGCACAATCGTAGAGACGATTGGCGCCGAGACGACTGGCGTAGAGATAACTGGCGCAGAGAGCAAGCCCGCCGAGAAGCAGAACGCCATCGTGATTGGGAGCGCCACCAGGATCGGGCCATGCGGCACCGCTACGAGGACGAGCGCCGCTACTATCGTCGCTAGTGCGACGCCACGGGATCAATCCGCCTGCAACACGGGCGATGCACCGCCAACTTGCGAAACCAGGACTCAAACCGACCTGAAATGGCAGTGCTCGCCCACCAGGACGTAGACATCAAGCGGAAAACGTCGACGAGGTATGAATCGGATATTTGTTCAACGCTTCCCAAGTGAAACCTGACCGTCCGCTTCAGGTCATTCGCAGCCCTTCGTGACTGGCAGAAACCGGCCAGAAGCACTCATTCAATATCGGATTTTGTTTTGCCTGGCCTACTGGGAGCGATTGAGGCTGGTGTGACATTACGCCTCCAAAAGATCTTTTAGTGGAAAACAGCCCCTCGCCCCTCGCCCCTCAGGCCCAATGATAGAATCTTGTTTTGGAAAAGGAGTTTCATCTGTGGAGGCTGGAAAAAAGAGTTGCCCCTATTGCGCGGAAGTCATCATGACTGAAGCCATTTTATGCAAACACTGCCAATCTGACCTCAGGCAGAAAATACGCATCCCACCTGGGTGGCCACTGCCGTCAGAAAAGAGAATTGGCCTGGTCAGCAAGATCGTCGCCGGAATCATTATCGCCATTACCTTGTACCTGGCTTTTGGTTTTTATGTCAGCAACACATCGCAAGGCAAGGAAAGAATGCAGGCCCGGGATGCCGCCGAACGATGCCGCGAGGAAGTAGACAGCTACTCCGGCCCAGCAGTCGGGAAAGGCGTAATCGCAGAGGTTTGTCGAAAGCTGGAGGACGAGTTCCGCAAAAGTCTGGATCACGCGCTATAGGAAAAGCCGATTACGAAGCCCGCCATTAAGCGGGCTTTTTTTGCCTTTTGCATCAGGCAGAAATCGACCAAAAGCAGTCGTTGCACTGTTGCCCTGGCTTCGAATCTTCAGGAGTACTGCAACCGACAAGGAGTAGATGACCGTGCCCCTTAAAACCGCAGGATTTGCCGGCGCCTGAAAACGCATATTGCCAGGCGTTGACTACGTCTGTGAGTTCCTCGTCTGGCTTGTCATTGCTCGAATCAAAAGTACCGTCATGATCCAGTGCAATACGACCACTGGCCACAATAAAACCCCACTCGATTCCCCTGAGATACCAACGTAGGCGAGATAAAGCGTAGCGGCTGCGTTATAGATCAACATCCCGAGCATTGCTGGTCCGGGCCAGCAGGCGATGGCCAATGCGATGAGGGCGATGCCGGCCAAGGGGACGATGACGCCCGTCAGTTCGATGCCAAGCAGAAGTTGCCCGACCAGCGACGGGACAAGTAAGAGCGCCACGCCAGTGGCTGCCTCGATGATCGCGGCGAAAACAAGCAGTCCTTTCATCACATGGGCGCTCCGTCCCGGGCTGTATAGGTGCAAGACTGGACGGCCCTGGGGAATTGGTTAATCCGATTGCTACTAAGCCTTAGTGCCTATCGTGATTAGCCTTGGTGGAAAGTTCCGGTACAGCAGCAATACTCCACCCTGCTGCGAAAACCATTCGCAGTATAGCGTGGGGCAATAAGTCATGAACTTAAGCGTCTGCGAAGCGAAAGAATCTCGACTTTCGTTAATCAAACGATGCATTCGCCAGCCGTTATTGCACTTTCTAATCGCCGGTTTTGCACTCTTTGTACTGTACGGAGGTTTACACCGTTCAACCCTTGATCAAGATCCGCAACGCATCGAAATCACCCCAGAAGTTATTCAGCGGATCGCGATTTCCTGGCTGGCGCGATGGCAACGACCCGCATCGGAGCAACAGTTGCAGGGCCTGATTGATGAATATGTGAAAGAGGAAATCCTCTATCGCGAAGCACTGAAACTTAGCCTGGATAAAGACGACACTATTATTCGCCGCCGACTGGCGCAAAAAATGGATTTCCTTGCCGAAGATGTAGCGTCACTTCGCGAGCCGGCACCCGGTGTACTTGAGGCCTGGTACAACCAGCATCAGGACCAATATGCCCCGCCGCCACTTTTGACCTTCCATCATTTGTTTTTCGCTTTGGACAAACGTGGTGCGGATGCGCAAGCGCAGGCAAAGTCCGCACTCAGTGGGCTGTCTGACAAGAACAGTGGTGAAGGCGATGCCTTCATGTTTAAAAACGCCTACTCGGAACAATCCCGGGATCAGGTGGCGCGGGTCTTTGGTTCAACGTTCGCCATTTCATTGTTCAAGCAAACGCCAGGTAGCTGGGTGGGGCCTGTGGAGTCGGGTTTTGGCTGGCACCTGGTGTGGATTGATGCGCTGGCCAAATCACCTCCTCCGCCCTTCGAAGCAGTGGCCCAGCAGGTCAAGTCCGATTGGTTGTCCGAACAACGCAGCGCATCGAAACGCGCAAATTTCGATACACTGAAAGCACGCTATGAGGTCGTGGTGATGGTACCTGCTTCCGCCGGTGCGATTGCAGCCACACACAAGGAGCAGCCGTGATGCGGTGCACGGTATGGCTGCTGTTGGTGCTCTGGTTCGTGGGGCTGACGGCCATGGCCCATGAGTCGCGCCCCGCTTACCTGGAGCTCAACGAAACGGCCGCCGGGCGCTATGACGTACTCTGGCGCACGCCGGTGCTTTCAGGCATGCGGTTGCCGATTGAGCTCCGGTTTGCCGAAGGTGTGCGTACTGTCGTTGAGCCCGTGGAAAGCGAACTGAACGATTCACTGATCGAGCGTCGGGTCATTGATGCCGGCCCCGCAGGACTGGTCGGGCAACGTATTGCATTCATCGGCCTGCAAGCGAGCATCACCGATGTGCTGGTGCGTGTCTCGCGCCTGGACGGCAGCCTGACGACCACCCTCGTCCACCCTGCGCAACCCTGGATAGAGATCGCGGCCACGCCGGGAGCGTTCTCGGTGGCCGGTGCATTTCTGGTTCATGGTATCCAACACATCCTGGGGGGCTTCGATCACCTGCTGTTCGTCTTCGGTCTCCTGCTGCTGGTGGGTAATGGCTGGATGCTGGTGAAGACCATCACCGCATTCACCCTCGCCCATTCCATCACCCTGGCACTCGCTACACTGGGTGCGGTGCGGCTGCCCGGCCCTCCTGTGGAAGCGACGATTGCGCTGAGCATTCTGTTGCTGGCAGTGGAAATCGCCCGCAAGAACCGTGACGAAACCAGTTTCACCCTCCAGTGGCCATGGGTGGTGGCGTTCTGTTTTGGCTTGTTGCATGGCTTCGGTTTTGCCGGTGCGCTGGCGCAAATCGGTTTACCGCAGCGCGATCTGCCGCTGGCGCTGTTCACCTTCAATATCGGCGTCGAGATCGGCCAACTGATGTTCGTCGCCGTCGTGTTGAGCCTGCGCGCACTGCTGCTGCGTTGTCGACTGCCACGGCCTGCAGTCCTGTATGCCCGACCGATTGCTTCTTACGGGTTGGGTACGCTGGCTGCCTTCTGGTTTTTCCAAAGAGTCTCGAGTTTCTTGTCCTGAGTTGCACCCTGTCATTGCCGTATTCCGGAGACGTGGAATATGAAAAACCCTACACACTTCACCGCGCCAACACTGCTCGGTTGTGCCGTGCTAACTGTCAGCACACTGGCATTGGCAGAGGGCAACCCGGATCGCGAGGTTTACTTTGGCCAGACGCACTCGCACAGTTCCTGGTCGATCGATGCCTACCTGATCGGCAACCACCAGGTCGATCCCGAGCAGACGTACCAATACTCACTTGGGATGCCGATCAAGCATCCAATGGGGTTTGAAGTGCAACTCAAGGGTCGCCCGCTGGATTTCCATGGTGTGACCGACCACTCGGAATACGTGGGCGTGATTGCCCTGGCCAACGATCCGAAGTCAGACTTCAGCAAGCTGCCCATCGCGCAAAAGCTGATTGTCAAAACCCCGGAAGATTTCAACCGGGTGTTCAAATGGATCGCCGGCAGCTTGAGCCACCCGATCAAGGAGCTGATTGATCCGAAGGTTGCCGGCAACATCTGGCAGCAGAACATCGCCATCGCCGACAAGTACTACAAGCCCGGCAAGTTCACCACGTTTGTCGCCTATGAATGGACCTCAGCCCCCAACAATCAAAACATGCACCGCAATGTGTTTTTCCGCGACTCGAAGAAGGTGCCGGACATGCCCTTCACGGCCCTCGATTCGGACAAACCGGAGGATTTGTGGGGTTGGATGGACGACCAACGCAAAAAAGGCAACGAGGTGCTGGCGATCTCCCACAACGCCAACCTCAGCAACGGCCTGATGTTTCCGGTGGACGTGGATGACCGTGGCCGCCCCATCGATGCCGCCTGGGCCGAGACGCGGATGCGCAATGAATCCCTTACCGAAATTCACCAGGTAAAGGGCACCTCGGAAACCCACCCCGAACTGTCGCCGACAGACGAATTTGCCAATTATGAAGTCATGAGTTTCCTGCTCGGAATCGACAACAGCACGTCGAAAATCAATGGTAGTTACGTAAGGCAAGCCTGGCAAAACGGCATGGCTTTGCAGCAAGCTCGTGGATACAACCCTTACAAAATGGGCGTGGTCGGCGCCAGTGACTCGCACAATGGGGTGATTCCTTATTCGCAGAGCGACAACTTCGGCTCCCACGGCTTTACCGACAGCACCCCGGCGGCGCGTCTTTCCGGCAAACAGAACTCGGGGTTGATTGCCTTGCAAACCAGCACCTCCGGTCTGGCCGGTGTCTGGGCTGAAGAGAACACCCGTGAATCGATCTTCGATGCCATGAAGCGCAAAGAAGTCTATGGCACCAGCGGCGTGCGCATCCCCGTGCGCATGTTTGGTGGCTGGGGCTTCGACAGCAGTTTGTGGAATGAAAAAGACTGGGTGCATGCCGCCTACGCCAAGGGCGTTCCCATGGGCGGCGACTTGCCGGCAAAACAGGGTAAACAGACGCCGTCCTTCGTGGTGTGGGCGGTCAAGGATGTCGACGATGGCAACCTCGACCGAATCCAGATCATCAAGGGCTGGACCAAAAACGGCCAGACCTTCGAGAAGATCTACGACGTCGCCTGGTCCGGTGATCGCCAACTGGACCAGGCCTCCGGCAAAATCCCACCGGTGGGCACCACGGTCGATGTTTCCAAGGCGACCTACACCAATACCATTGGTGCCACCGAGCTGAAAAAAGTCTGGGTCGATCCGGATTTCGATCCGGCCCGGCACGCGTTCTACTACGCTCGCGTGCTACAGATTCCGACCCCGCGCTGGAGCACCTATGACGCGGCCAAGCTGCAAGTACCGCCGCCGGCCGACGTCTCGGCCACCGTCCAGGAACGTGCGTGGACTTCGCCGATCTGGTACACGCCGACAGTTGAGGACAGCAAGCTTGTCGCTGCGGGCAAAACCATCGATCAGCTGAAAACCGAAGGCGCCAAAGCGCTCACTAACGAGCAGTTGCAAGCCTACGTGGTGGGCAAAACCATCAAGGTGCGCAATACCGTCACCGGCCAGACATTCGAGATCGTCTATGGCACCGAAGGCCAACGCCTGGTCACCAGCGTCGATGGCAAGCCGCCTACGCATGGGGAATACCTGAACATGCTGCATGACGGCCAGTTTGGCGTGCCGGCCAACTATGAAATCAAGGACGGGCATCTAGTGACAACACTCGGCGGCACACCCTTCGAGGCCACAGTATTCGAGCAAAACGGCAAATACATGGCGGCTCGCAGCAACGAGTTCGGCTATGTGAATTATGAGGTTGAGGAGGTCAAGTAGCGCCGAAGCCAGCACCGATGTTCTGCATACATCGGTACTGGCAGATTGCCACGAACCGATATTGCCGTAGCTCAGTAAAAAAGCTGTTCGCGAATCGGCCCCAATGTACTTACTCAGACATTGATACTTGAATGGGCGCTGTTACCGAAAGCAGTCATCGATGGAAGTTCGCTTTGGGTCGGATACAACCCTTCACGACAGGCAGCAATCGGCCAGAGTCCGTCAGTGGACGGAGCAATAACAAATGAGTAGCTATGCTTGTTTTGTTGCCAGACTCTGATAGCAACATCGTGAAAGGAGGCGTTTGAGATGCAACTCATCACGTTGAAAATCGAAAAGCCGGATGTGACTAACTTCATTTTGGGTCAGACGCACTTCATCAAGTCCGTCGAGGACATCCACGAAGCACTGGTGAACGCCGTGCCAGGTATCCAGTTTGGCGTGGCCTTTTGTGAAGCCTCTGGCAAATGCCTGGTGCGATGGTCTGGCACCGATACCTCAATGATTGAACTGGCACAGAAGAATGCGAAAGCCATCGCCGCAGGCCATAGCTTCATCATTTTCCTGGGCGATGGTTTCTATCCGCTGAACGTGTTGAACACCATCAAAATGGTTCCAGAGGTCTGCCGTATTTTTTGTGCAACTGCCAATCCAACCGAAGTGATTCTCGCCGAGACGCAACAAGGGCGAGCAATCCTGGGCGTAGTGGATGGCTTCTGTGCCCAAGACATTGAAGGCGATGAAGACATCCTGTGGCGCAAGAACCTGTTGCGACAGATTGGCTACAAGCTGTGAATGGCAGAGCGAGCACGCTCGGCCCTGCGTACCCTGCACGGGGGTGCTGACCTGACGCCTGTGCAGGGTGCCCTGCAACCAGGCATCACTCCCTGTCCAGCGCATCGATGATAGGGCATGTGGCCCCGCCACCGCTTGCATCGCATTGCCGCACCAGTCCGCCCAGCACCTGCTGCATTGCTGCAAGGTCGGCCATCTTTTGCTCGATCAAGGCCAGCTTGCGCACGGCCAGTGCCCGAGTCTCGCTACAACTGCAGGCCGCATCCAGTGTCAGCAGTGCGCCCACCTCATCCAGCGTGAATCCCAGCGCCTGTGCCCGTTTGATAAAGCGCAGCCGTTTGACCTGCTCCGGTAGATAACACCGATAACCGCCAAGCGGCTTTGGCGGCTCATCCAGCAAGCCGCGTCGCTGGTAATAGCGAATAGTCTCGATGTTCACGCCGGCAGCTTCCGCCAACTTGCCGATACTCATTCCTGTCGCCATCACACGCCTCTTGATTCTGTACCTGGGTACGGAGTGTAGAGTGACTCCAGGTTGGAAACCATCAGGCTCGACGTGCAGAACATGACCTGTGCGGTATGTCCGGTCACGGTCAAGGGATCACCGGAGCAACTGCCCGGCATGAGTACCGTCAAGGTCGATTTGGCCGAGAGGATGACCATCGTCATCTATGACCCCGATAAAGCCGATCCCGAGGCGCAGACCAAAGCGACGACGAATGCAGGCTATCCCTTCACCGTGCACAAATGAGGCAGCCATGAATCCCGTCATCCTCGAATCCGTGCTGACCTGCCCGCATTGCAGCTTCGCCAAGCAGGAAGCCATGCCCACGGATGCCTGTCAGTTTTTCTACGAATGTGACAATTGCAGGACTCTGCTACGCCCAAATCCCGGTGACTGTTGTGTGTTCTGCTCGTTTGGCTCGATGAAGTGCCCGCCAATCCAGGAGCAGCGCGGATGCTGTGGCATTCGGACGAATGTTCCTGCACATGCGGGGAATCCCGTTTTCGGGGAGGAGAGTTAGGGTCAGCTTTCGTCTGCAGGAAGTAGCCTGGAACATAGTGCAAAAGGCCCCAGGTTTGCGGACAAGCGTCTTTCACTCAAATGGCTTGATTATTGCGTTATTGCTCATACGAGCTCCCAACTTACCAGGCACCCATGTAAAAACAGCGGTTATGGGAGGTGTGTCATGTGGAATCAACCTCTGATGCTTGTGGTGATCTACCTTACGATCACCCTCAGCATCGGCTGGTTGTGGTCCATTGCTATCCTGTATTGGCTTTGAACCAATGGGAAAAGTGAATCACCACCTGATTTTATAAACACAGATGACCGGCAGCTATGGCCAAAGCAGACGCCCGATGATTTTTCGCAAAACAGAGCGCCCGCTCACCGCTACGACTCTGAATCGCCCCAGCCTTCCAGGACGTTTAATGCATCAGTCGTCGTTGTCGTCGCGATCGCGATCGCGATCGCGACGGTGATCGCGATCATAGTCACGAGAATCATAGCCACGAGAATCATAGTCACGACGATCATAGTGGCGGCCATAACCTTGATCATCGTCATCCCTTTGGTCGTAACCACGTCGATGATCATGGTCGTGATATCGGCCGTACCTTTCTCCATCATCCCAGTGAGGGCCACAGCCTCCCAACAACAAGAAACTGAAAATGGCCAGGATCGTGATGACTGCGCGATTCATAGGAACGTCCAAAACATCGGGGGTATTGAATGGTTATGGCTGCTGGAAGTCTTCATCCGGACAACGTTCAGCCGTAACTGTGACCACTGACTAACTTAATGATTCCGTTGAAAAATACAGACAAGTGATGGTCACACTCGTGAACTAATAACCCTTGGACCTGTCGACCAGATTCAACAAAGGCATCCCCTCACTCTCTCTTCGCAGGTTCTCGACTATCACCGCCACACCCCCTTCAACCTGCACATCGCTAGCGATATGCGGGGTCAAGAGGACTCGTCGGTGTTTCGAAAAAGGATTGTTCGGGGAAGGAGGCTCCTGTGCCAGGACGTCCAGCACGGCACCGCCCACACGGCCTTCATCCAACGCGGCAAGCAGATCCTGCTCAACCAGGTGGGCACCACGCCCCACGTTGATCAATCCCGCGCCATGAGGCAGGCAAGCCAGCCTCGCGGCATTGAGTATCCCCTTTGTTTCGGGGGTAAGCGGCAACATGTTCACGAGGATGTCGCACTGAGCCAAGAATTCGTCCAGTTGCCCTGGGCCGACGTAACAGCGTCCGCCAGGAACATCCTTCAAGGAGCGATTCCAGCCACTGAGCTGAAACCCCAATGGTTGAAGACGACCAAGCGCAACTCGCCCCAGAGTACCAAGCCCCATGACACCAACACGCCGCTGCGAAGCGAGCACGATTGGCCTGGGTTGCCAGCGTCCTTCGCGTTGATCCTGCTGGTACGCGAGGATGTCTCGATGCAGGGCAAGGACGGCAAACAAGACATACTCGGCCATGATGCCGGCCATCGAGTCATCAACCAGCCGAACGAGCGATACCTGGCTGGGCAAACTGGCCAGATCGAACTGATCGACGCCAGCCCCCGCCGCGTAAAGGACTCGAAGATTGCAAAACTGCTCAGCAAGGTTGCCCGGAGGCTCCCAAGCCAGGAGGTAACGTACCTCTGCCGGGTTACCGACATCAGGCCACTGGCGGAACTCCAGTTCAGGCGCCATCGATGACAGGCACTCGCGCCACTTCTGCGCATCGGCCGGGTCTGCCATGTAGAGGATGCACATTGAAAGCTCCTGGTCCGCAATCGGGAAACAACCACTGTCTTTTCAGAGTGGCCCCGTCAGATAGTTGATGAACCGCCGAAAAAGCTCGGCGTTCGTGGAAATATCGAGGCGCTGGTAAATATTGTGCTTGTGCACCTTCACGGTGCCTTCCGATATGTTCAGCACGGCGGCAATCGACGTATTGCTATGGCCCTGCAGGATCAGTTTCGCGATATAGCGCTGGGTCTCCGTAAGCTGTCCCTGGAGGATGTGAACGAACGCATCTTCGGATCTCGCCTCCGTACTTTCCGAGCCCATGTAAAAATAGCCGCAGCTCATATCGAATCCCAGGATACTTCGCAGCGCTGAATCAATGGACGCGCCCATCCGGTCCGAGCCCACGGCACTGATCAGGGTTGAGAGCATTTTCGCGTCAGCGGCTTTCATATTGATCATACTTACGTGGTTCTACTGCCGGGTCACCTGAGAAGGGAATACATGATGCTTTATCTCCAGGAAATGCTAGGTATTGCGGTGTTTTCCATCACAGGTGTGCTGGCCATCAAGAAAGCCGATGTCGATTTGTTTGGGGCTGTGGTGCTCGGCATCATCACGGCTATTGGCGGTGGCACCCTGCGCGATCTGTTGCTGGATCTTCCGATCTTCTGGATTGCCGACTTCAATTACATTTGGGCCGCCTTGCTGGCAGCACTGCTGGCGTTTTTTCTGACCCAAAGACTGCAACAGCGTTATCGACTGTTGCTTTACCTTGATGGATTAGCGGCAGCGCTGTTCGGACTGGCGGCTACCGAGAAAGTCCTGGCATTGCATCTTGCGGCGCCATTGGCAGTGATGATGGGGGTGCTGACCAGTATTGGAGGCGGCATCGCGCGGGATGTCCTGGCCGGAAGAGTCTCGTTGCTGATGTCACGTGACATTTATGCCACGCCCATTTTGCTGGGATGCACGCTCTATGTTCTGCTGCGCGACGTATTCCCCTCGATCTGGGTTGCCGGCTGGATTGCGTTGATTTTCACCTTCGGCCTGAGGTTTCTCGCCATCTACAAGCATCTGCAGATGCCGGCGATCTTCTCCACAAAACAGGGATGAGCCATCCGGGCGCTTTGGGGCATTTGGACGGCAAATCACGAGCATTTTCAAAGGGCAGTATCGCTGCTGCCCTGCCCTGCACCCTTACTGCGCAACCACCTTGGTTGGGCCTGAATGCCCCTGGGGCGAAAACACAATCGCCAGGACGATGATTGTCGCGCCAGCCAGCATCCGATAAGACGGCGTGTCATTGAATAACCACCACGCACAGGCAAAAGACAGAGTTGGCTTTTTATTTTTTGCCATTGCTTGATGCAGCACCCATCCCGACATTCGTGGTATTCGGGATGGGTGTGCATACCGCTGTCATCCGTTCGGTAGATTACCGCTCAGAGACGTCGATCCAGATGGTCTTGATTTCGGTGTACTGATCGTGGGCCCAGATGGACTTGTCGCGCCCGCCAAACCCGGACTCCTTGTAGCCACCGAAAGGCGTGGAAGCATCACCCTCACCGAAGCAGTTCACCGTCACAATCCCCGCGCGAATTTCCCGCGAAAGCTTGATGGCATTGCGCAGGTTGTCGGTGTAGACCGATGCCGCCAGGCCATACACCGAGTCATTGGCCAGAGCGATGGCTTCGTCAACGGTGTTGAACGTAGTGACCGCCAGCACAGGGCCAAAGATTTCTTCCTGGAACAGTCGGCTATCGACACCTACGCCATCGACGACGGTAGGCTCGACAAAGATATCGCGCTCGGTGTTGCCGCCAAACACAACGTCCAGCTTTTCAACGGCCGCTTGCTCGAGGTAGGAACGAACCTTCTCGAAATGCACTTTGCTGACCATGGCGCCAAGGCGATTGTCCGGATCCAGTGGGTTGCCCATCTTCCATTCACGCATCTGCACGCCGATGCGCTTCAACAACTCGTCCTTGATGTCCGCATGCACGATCAAGCGCGAGGACGCCGAGCAGTTTTCGCCCATGTTCCAGAACGCGCCGTTGACGACGTGGCTGGCGACCAGATCCAGGTCTTCGATGTCATCCATCACCACGGCCGGGTTCTTGCCGCCACACTCCAGCACAATGCGCTTGAGGTTCGAATCCGCCGCGTAGTTAAGGAACTTGCGGCCGGTGGCTGTCGAGCCGGTGAAGCTGACCATGGACACGTCCATGTGCCGGCCAAGCGGCTCGCCCACTTCACCGCCCCCGCCGGACAGCACGTTGAACACACCGGCCGGCACGCCTGCCTCATGAGCCAGCTCGGCGACACGCAGTGCCGTCAAGGTGGTTTCCTTGGCCGGCTTGACGATGATGGAGCAGCCCGCGGCCAGCGACGGGCCGATTTTCCACGCCAGCATCAGCAGCGGGAAGTTCCAGGGCAGCACCAGACCGACGACCCCGATGGCTTCACGCACCACCAGACTCAACGCGCCGGAACCGACCGGTGCGGTGCTGTCGTAGATCTTGTCGATCAGCTCCGCATGCCAGCGGATCATGTGAATGGTTTCCGGAACATCCGTGAGTTGGCACTCACGAACGGGTTTTCCGCTATCCAGGCTTTCCAGCACTGAAAGCTCGTGCGAGTTCTGCTCCAGCAGATCGGCAAAGCGCAACAACACCTTCTTGCGCTCGCCGGGGCTCAGTTTATGCCAGCGACCATCTTCGAAGGCCTCCTTGGCCTTGGCCACCGCAAAGTCAACGTCTTGAGCGTTGCAGGCCGTGATCTCGGCCAGCACGTCATTGGTCGCCGGGTTGGTTGTGGTAAAGGTTTTGCCCGACACCGATGTGTAGGACTCACCGTTGACGAACGACTGAGTCGGGAACTTCAGTTCCCGAGCGATGGCGGCATATTCTGCCGCGCTGAGAAGGCCAGTCATTTTGCGCTCCCGGTCACCTGGGCGACGTCACGTTTCAGGGTGGTAATGATGTCCTGCAAGGCCTGTTTCTCGTGGTCATACAGGGGTTGCAGAGGCGAACGCACGCCGCCGCTGCGAAGGCCGTTCAACTCACAGCCAGCCTTGATCGACTGCACGAATTTTCCGCTTTCCAGGAAGTCCATCAGCGGCATGAAGGCGCTCATGATCTTGCGGCCTTTATCGAAGTCTTTTTCCACGACACAGGCTTCGTAGAGCGCAACGTGCTCCCGCGGAATGAAGTTCGATCCGGCGCAAACCCAGCTGCGTGCACCCCAGGCGAAGAACTCCAATGCCTGGTCATCCCAGCCACAGGACAAGCTGATGTTCGGGTATTCCCGGGCCAGGCGATGGACTTGCGCCATGTCGCCGGAGCTTTCCTTGATGGCCACGATGTTTTTGCTTTCGGCAACGGCCGCGAAATACTCCGGGCCCATGCTGACGCCCATGCGTGCCGGGTAGTTGTAGAGCATGATCGGCAAGCCGGCAGCGCGATCCACGGTCAGCGCATGGATGGCGTTTTCTTTCTCGGTAGGCAATGCATAAGGCGGAGAGCCCACCAGAATCGCATCGGCCTTGATCTCGCGAGCAGCCTTGGCGTATTCGACGGAGTCTTCAGTGCGGATCGCACCGGTACCAACCACCAGCGGCAGGCGTGTGCCGATGACATCTTTAGCCTGGGTCGCCAGTTCGATGCGCTCTTGAGAGGTGTGGGCGTAGTACTCGCCGGTCGAACCACCAATGATAATGCCGTGCACTTTCGACTCGATCAGATACTCCAGCACGTCGGCGAAAGCGGCCTTGTCGATTTCACCGCTCGCGGTCAAAGGAGTGATTGCCGGGGTATAAATGCCTTCGAATTTCATGATTGCCTCTCCATCACTAAGGGAATGTTATTCAACCTGGCGTCCACCGCCATTTATCAGGGACCACTCATTGCTTACGGCTCAGTTGCAACTTCTCAACTGCTCAGCGCCGCTGCGTCGCGCAAGTTCAACGAACGTGTTTCAGGTGCCATGGCCCACGCCGCCATCAGCCCGATAAAGGTGACCACGGTGGCCACATACATCGTGTTGCCGATACCCAGAGTCTGTAGCGAAACAGGTACCAGATAAGTGCCGACGGCTGCTCCCACACGGGAAAGGGAAGTTCCGATGCCTACGGCAAATGCGCGAATTTCTGTAGGGAACAACTCGTTTGGATAAACAAGCTGCAGAACTTGTGCTCCGCCGATAAAGACCGCATAGGCGCCGAACAGGAAGAGCACCAGCACTTCATTGCTGTGGGAAAAAGTCGCCAATCCCAACAGAGCCAGGCCCGACCATAGAAAGCTGTGAATCAGCATGCAGCGCCGGCCAATCGTGTTGATCAGCCTTGTCGCGAATACACAACCCACCACAAACAACATCGTGATGATCATGGAACCGTATGAGGCCCACTCCCCTTTCAAATTCAACGCCAGCAGAACCTTGGGGGCGAAGGCATAGACTGCAAAAACAGGAATGATCGAGCAGGACCAGAAGATCGAAACAAAGAACAAGCGTTTCCCATACCCGGAGTGAAGCAAATCCCGGAATGACATTTTCTTCTGGTCTGGCTCTTCAGGGAGGTCCCGAAGCGAATAGTGCTGACCGTACACATGCTTGATCACGCGCTCGGCATCAGCCTCGCGCCCCTTGCTCAAGAGCCAGCGCGCGGACTCAGGCGTGCCGACACGCAGCAATAGCAGCAACAGCCCGATGACGGAGGCACTTGCCAGGGCATAACGCCAGGCGTCATCACCCCCCACATTGAGGATTGAAGTACCAACAACGTAGGCGAATGCCGCACCGGCAAACCACAGGATGGTCAGCGCCGCGAGCCTGGGGCCGCGTTGTTTCTTCGGCAGGAACTCGACCAACAACGAGGTGGCTACCGGATATTCAATGCCCACCGCCAGGCCGATGATAAATCTGAGGGCGAACAATACCGGCGCCGATTCGACCCAAAACTGGGCCAACGAACAAATGATGAACAGTGTTGGCCCAACGAAATAAACCTTTTTGCGACCCAGCCTGTCGGTCAACCAGCCACCGATGAAACCACCAAAAAACACCCCCATGAGTGCCGATGCGGCAATCATTCCTTGCCAGAACTCCGACAAGTTCAGAGCGGATGTTATTTGCATCATCGCTATACCGATGATGCTCAGTACATAACCGTCTACAAATGACCCACCGCCGGAACGGGCTGTCAGCAAACGGTGAAAATTATTGAGAGGAACATCCTCAATAGAGGTATTAGGACTTGTCATTATTGTCTCCTATTTCGCTTCGGTCATTCAGAGGGCTGAAGCGCAAACCCAAAATCCGGGCGAATCAAAGCCACCTCGATAAGAAACCATCAGCCTTGATGGACTAACCCATAAGCCAAGAACTTCTAACCAATCATTTAATGTTTAACTTGCCTGTGAGCGTGATGCGTAATCAGCTTTCTTTCCCGGCCCGGCACTGTCCCCACAGCAAGTTCATATTCACGCCTGCTGAAAGTAAGGGTTCCGGTGGGTTTCTATTAGGCCCCGGGGACGACAACAGAAAATCGATAAGCGGGTCCTTCTTGCCCGCCAGCCAGTCGGCCAGCAAGGTGCCTGTCACCGTGCCACGGGTTACACCCAATCCATTGCAGCAGAGTGCACCGTAGACGTTGTTGGCCAGTTGCCCGAAGTGCGCCATGTGGTTGCGCGACAACGCCAGCGACCCGCCCCAGGTGTATTCGAAATTGACATCGGGGAGCATGGGAAATCTGCGAGCGAACGAATCCTTGTGTCGCTGGATAAACCGCTCCAGGTATTTTTGATGGCTGCGTCCATCGGCATTGAAGCTGAAGCTGTTACGCACCAGCAGGCGGTTATCCGTTGTCCGGCGCAATGTAGTGCCGAAAGGATCGGCAGGAATAACACCCCAATTAGGCCGGCCTCCAAGGCGTGCTTGCTCATCTTCCGTCAGCTGCCGGGTCAGGCTGCCATAGGTGAAGATCGGCAGCATGCGCCCTTTCAGAAAACCGAAGCTCATGGCGAACGCGTTATTGGTCAGCAGCAACTTGTCCGCGACAATACGACCGTTCTTATGGGTGAGGATGGTTTTGTCGCCATACTCCACTTCAGTAATCGGTGTGTTTTCATAAAGCGTCACGTTAGCCGGCAGGCTGTCCGCCAAGCCCTTGACCAAGGCGGCCGGCTGGATGAGTGCCGTACCCGGGGTGAACAGTGCCTTACGATAGAAATGCGTGCCGATGTGATCCGGCAGGTCCTTCTCTTCGATCACTTCGTATTCTTGACCGAGCTTGTCCAGACCACGGCGATAAGCATCCAGAACCGCGATGCCCCGGTCTTCAATGGCAGCCTGATACTTCCCGCACAGGCGGAACTGGCAGTCGATCCGGTGTTTTTCCACGAGACTCTTCAGAATGTGTTGCCCTGTCAGGTTCAACGCCATGCTGATTTTTGCCGTCTTGATATCGCCGATGTAGTCATCGGCACCGATATCGTGTGGCAGGTCGATGGCGAACCCGGCATTTCTGCCGGAGGCCCCGTAACCGACCTCCTGGGCCTCGATCAGGACAATCTCGTCATCCGGAAAATTCAGCGCCAGTTGGCGAGCCGCCGCAAGCCCGGTAAACCCGGCACCCAGCACGACCCAGCGGGCCGAGCGGATGCCCGAGTGGGACGCACGGGCCACTCTCGGCTGGCTGAGGTGGAACCAACCGCATGTAGAGTCATCTGCAGGTGTGTATCTGATTTTTGCCATTTTTCGCGACCTGGGCTCTTTTATATTTGTAATTACTAAAAGCGTCCCTTCTGCACCTTCTCTTCACACTGTTCATGCAAGTGGCATCGGTACTGCTTTTTAGTAGGTAAGTGCTACATCCAACCCTTCCGGCGCGGCGTATTCGGACATACGACGTCGCGACAATTCCAGATGCGCGCGAACGATATCTCCGGCTAGAACCTGATCATGGTTTTCAATGGCACTGATCATGTCGTCATGTTGTTGCGCTGCCACTTCCAGGTCTTCTTGCATGTCCACTGTCGTGGGATGGCGATAGAAGATCTTGCCAAGCCGCGCATGGTCGATCAGCAAGCGTTGCAGGCTTGGCATCAAGTAGGCGTTGTGCGCCATCTTGCCGATCTGCAGATGGAACTCGTCGTTATAGAGCACGCGCTTCTCTACATCTTTCTCTTCGATGGCCGTGCGGAAGAACGCCTGGATGCGTTTGAGCTCTGCAATCTCGGATGGCGTTGCGTGTGCAGCCGCCAATTGGGTGGTGGCGATGTAGATCAACGGTGCTGCCAGGAAAAAGCTTCTGAGCGACTGGTAGCTCATCGACGACACGCGCGCGGCACGGTTCGCTTCAAGATCAATGTATCCCTCGGCCGCCATCTGCCGCATGAGCTCGCGCACAGGTGGTCGGGAAAGGCCGAACTCGTCGCACAAGGCCAGTTCGTCAACGACGGCGCCAGGTGCCAGCTCCATGCTCAGGATCCGGCGACGCAACGCCTCTCCCAGCACAGCTTTACGGTCAACGGGCAGATCCGCGGTGGCCTGCAGATCGAGTTCTTTGGTAGCCATTTATTAGAAACCTTTGTACGGGTGAGTGAACGCTGTCTACTACCTGTATTCTTACTATAAAACAACATTATTCTTTGTGTCTACAATTAAAATACACATTCAAAACAGCCTTTTTCCCGAGACGACGGATGGTTTGGGAGACACGGATATCGGGTGGCGTCAGAGCGCCGGATTTTGGCGGAAACCGGCATCAGGGCCGCTTCGCTTGCGAAATCAGGAGGGTGATCGTCGTGACGACGCCCAGGCATATCCCTGAGCGTGTTTGCCTCACGAATGGCAGTTGCTGAAGTGCTGCTTCTCTACTTGACCAGTCGGACTTCCTTCGACGGGCGATAGCCAAAGTAGGAGCTGTAGCACTTGCTGAAATGGCTGGGTGAAACAAAGCCACAGGCAACCAGCACGTCGACTTGCGAGAGCTCGGTATGCTGCAGGAGCCGACGCGCTTCGGTGATGCGCAACTCCAGGTAATAGCGTTGCGGCGTAGTGCCCAGCTGCTCCCTGAACAGGCGTTCGAGTTGCCGGCGTGAACGGCCGGCGTAGGCCGCCAGTTGCTCCAGTTCCAGGGGTTCTTCGAGGTTGGCATCCATCAGCTTGACCACCTCCCGTAGCGGCGCACTCAAACAAATGTTTTCTGTCGGCTTGATGCGCCGGTAGCGGGACTCTTCAAAAGCAAGAATGTCCTCGATGCCCTCGACCAGTGCTTTATCGTGCAACCCCTTGATCCAGTCCAGCGCCATGTGGAATGCCCCGGAAGGACTGGAGGCGGTAAGCCGGTCTCGATCAATCACATAGGGTTCACTGCTGACCTGTGTCGCCTTGCAGAACTCGGCCAGTGCGGGGCGATGCTCGGGGTGAATGGCGCACCGGTAGCCGGCGAGCAATCCGGCGCGCCCCAGGAACCATGCACCATTCCACAAGCCGGCGAGCGTGATGCCCAGGCCCGCGGCTGTCTTCAGCAAGTGTATGAACTCATCGGTAGCCCTGAGCTCTGTCCGGTAACCGCCACAAATGACCAGCAGGTCCAGGTCTTGAAGTACCGAACAATTGATACGGGCATCTGGCCGGATGACCAGGCCCAGATCACTGACGACCTCCCCGTCGTTCAAACCGAACGTCTGGGACGAGAACAGCTTTGGACGCAGAAGATTGGCGGTGACAATCGTATCCAGCGCCTGGGTGAATGCAGGCAAAGAGAAATGTTCGAGCAACAGGAATCCCGCTCGAACCATTTGCGTCGGCTGGTTGGGGTTGTCATTCACATAGCGAAGATTCTTCCCCTTCATACCTCCGCTAAACTGGCGTCTTTCGATCAATCTTCAATCCACTCTTTTACGTTCGAGAATGCGTCATTTGTAGCGTTGAGAAGCCCATCATCCTGACGCCACTCCTGCGGATCAAGCAAGCTGAAAGCCATGACGAAGAGGATCTTTGTCATCGACAAAAATGGTGTTGTGCCCGGTGATTTGCGCCCAGCCACCTATACTCGGCCTGATTCCGTCAAAGGCTCCCACTTTCACCGACGCTTCGACTTTTCCTTCGAAGATCGTACCGATCAGGCTTTCGTTGCGGTATGTCTGCCCGACCTTCAACCGTCCTTTGCCAAACAGCTGCGCCATTCGTGCCGAAGTACCTGTGCCGCCGGGCGAGCGATCAATCGCTTTGTCACCGTAAAATACTGCACCGCGCCCGTCTGCTGCCGTCGAGTGTTCCTCGTCACACCAGATGACATGGTGAACGCCGCTGATCCTGCTGTTCTCTGGATGCATGGGATCACTGACTTCAGCCAGGGCGGTGCGTAGTTTCTGGCTCAGACTGACAATGTCTGCCGTGGTCAATCCGTTCAAACCCGGCCAGTTTTCCTGCGGCTCGACCACCGCATAAAAATTACCGCCGTAGGCAATGTCTACGACAAGCTCGCCAACGCCAGGCACATCCACCACCACATCGGCACTGTGCAGATAGCTGGCCACGTTGAACAGGCGGATCGAGTCAACATATTCACCGTTCATGGTGTAGTCGACATCCACACGACCTGCCGGGGTTTCGATGGCCAGCCGACCAGGTTCACGAGGTGTGACCAGGCCTTCCTCAATGACAACCGTGGACAGCCCGATGGTGCCCGCCCCACACATGGGCAGGCACCCGCTGACCTCGATAAACAAGGCGCCGAAGTCGCAATCCTCACGGGAAGACGGATAGATGATCACGCCGGACATGATGTCGTGCCCACGTGGCTCAAACATCAACGCCGTGCGTACCCAGTCATGATCACGAACGAAAATCTCACGTCGCTCCGCCATCGACACGGATGGCAGCAATGGCCCGCCACCCGTCACGACGCGAACCGGGTTCCCGCATGCATGGGAATCTACACAAAAAAAGCTACGTCTCATTCTGAAAATCTCTCACACGAGCTTGCGCGGGGAATGACGCTGCAACGCGCCGCGAGACAGGCGATCCAGAAGGAGTGCGACAGCGACAATCGCCAGGCCGGCACGCAGGCCCAGGCCCATCTCCATCCTTGTGAGGCCTCGGGTGACTTCAGCACCCAGTCCACCTGCCCCCACCAGACCTGCCAACACCACCATTGCCAACGACAGGAGGATGCATTGGTTCAAGCCCACCAACAGCGTCGGCGCGGCAGTCGGCAACTCGATCTTGAACAGTATCGACCTCGGCGAAGCACCAATGGCCTGGCCCAGCTCAAGGAACTCCTTGGGCAGTTGCTTGAAGGCAAGGGTCGTCAATCTGAGCATCGGTGGAATGCCGTAGACGATGGTCGCAATGATCGCTGGCACCCGCCCCAGGCTAAACAGCATCACGGCCGGGATCAGGTAAACCCAAGGCGGTACGGTTTGCATGATGTTGAGTATCGGCAAGAACGCCTCATCGACCCGCTTCACCCGTGCTGCCAGAACGCCGAGCGGAAAGGCAATGGATACCGAAATCAGCACCGCAACCGAGACCAGGGCAATGGTCTGCATGGACGCGACCCACAGCCCGGAGAACAGACAGAATGCCAACATCAACCCGGCAAACAGGGCCACTTTTTTGTTGGCAAAAAAGAATGCCAGCACCACCACCCCGCCGATCAGGGCATAGGGATGCGGTGCAAGCAGTGCACCTTCAACGCCGCCCAATACCGCCTCGATCACCTGGCTGATGACTTTGAACAGCCCGTGCAAGTTGGCGTTGAGCCAATCGACGGCGGGTGCCAGGAATGCGCCTGGTGAAAAATGGATTTCTGCAGCAGTCATTTCGATTCTCCCATCCGGGAACGCGCCGCGCTCTGCGCCAATCGATCCAGAATCATGGTCAGGATCACGATGGCAATGGCGGCGTTGATTGATTTGGCGATGTCCAGCGTGCGAACAGCGCCATAGATCGATTCACCCAGGCCGCCGGAACCGACGATGCCGGCGATGACCACCATGCCGAAGGCCATCATCAGACTCTGATTGACCCCGGCCATGATGCTTGGCATGGCGAACGGCAGGCGGATCTTGAAAAACATCTGCCACCCGGTGACGCCGCTGGCGTCCCCCAGTTCGATGAACTCTTTTGGCGTCATGCGAATCCCCAGGGAGGTCAGGCGCATGGCGGGTGGCACAGCCACGATAAAAGTCGCCAACAGTGCCGTGGCAGTGCCATAGCCCAGCAGCGCAATGGCCGGCAGCAAGTAGATGTAGGGTGGCATGGTCTGGATCAGATCGAGGAACGGATCCACCACCCGGTCAAACGAAGGCGCCAGCCCCGCCAGCACGCCCAGTGGAATCGCGACCACCAGGGCAAGCACGGTAGCGGTAAGCACCAGGGCAAGCGTGCTGACTGTTTCTGACCATAAACCAATGACATCACAAAACAACAAGGCCAGGCCGGTAAGGATCGCGAAACGCAGACCAACCGCCCGCCAGCCGATCAGGGCAATGACTAGCGCAATGACGTAGTAAGGCGGGTAGGCAATGCACCACTGCACGCCTTCGTAAACGCCCTTCAAAAACGCATTGGTCGTGTCGAACACGGACTCTCCATTGTCCATCAGCCATTCAAGGCTCGAGTCGACGACCGAATCGAACTGGTTGGAAAAGTCAGGCGTGCTCATGTCGACGCCTCCAGTGCAGTGGCGGCCTTCGATACCGCGAACTCGTTGGGAATACCCTGGACGCCGCGCAGCAAATCACGCGGGGTAATGATCCCCACCACCACTCCGTTATCGACCACAGCGAGTGCGTCGCGCTCGGACTTCATCGTCAAGCCGATAAGATCGTTGATATCCGCATCGACTGAGGTTTTGCTGAGCCTGGCGATGTCGCAGCCGGGGTTGGCTACCTTGAACGGCTCGACGGGCGTCATGACAGAGCCTGCCCTGACCAGATGCAACCTGGAGATACCGGCGACAAATTCCGCGACGTAATCGTCAGCCGGGTTGAGCACGATCTCCTCGGCAGTCCCTACCTGAATGATCGCGCCGTCTTTCATGATCGCGATCCGGTCGCCGATGCGAATCGCTTCGTCCAGATCGTGAGTGATGAATACAGCAGACTTGCCCAGTTCCTTGGTCAGTTGGCGGAACTCATCCTGCAACTGCCGGCGAATCAACGGATCGAGCGCGCTGAAAGGCTCATCCATCAGGATCACTTCCGGGTCTGCGGTGATTGCCCGGGCCAGCCCTACCCGTTGTTGCATACCCCCGGACAGTTCGCTGGGGTAGCGCGACATCCAGTCGCTCAAACCGACTTTGGCCAAGGCCTGCTCAGCGACCTTGTAGCGCTCGGCCTTGCCCACGCCTTGCACTTCCAATCCAAACGCCGTGTTCTCCAGAACCGTACGGTTAGGCAGCAACGCAACGCTCTGAAAAACCATGCCGATATGACGTGCTCTCACCTCACGCAGTTGTGCGGCACTCAACGACGAAAGTTCTTTGCCTTTGACGACGATCTTGCCGGCGCTGGGTGTGATGAGTTTGTTCAACAGCCTTATCAGGGTAGATTTGCCACTGCCTGACAATCCCATGATGCAGAAGATCTCTCCCCGGCGAACCTGGAGACTGACATCCGAGACCCCGACCACACAGCCGTAGTTTTGCAGGATCTGAGTCTTGGTGAGCCCCTGCTGAACGACGGCATTCATCGCAGCAGGTGCGGCTTTCCCGAAGATTTTCCAGACTGACTGGCAATCTATCAGCACTTCGTTGGTATCAATGTTGGGCGTTGTCATTTTTCGTACCCGTCGAACCAGTTTTCTCTGGTTTTTCTAATGAATCAAAGGGCGGCAGTGGCGTTTAAAAAGGTGCTCGTTACTTCTTTATGTTTTCCCAGCGCTTCAAAAGCTCAGTGTGCCCATCTGTCCAGCCCTGAATGGCTTGCTCCATGGTTTTGCCGTCCTTTACTTCACCGTTTATTGCCGTGATATCTGAAATCGGCACGTATACGCTGGCCATTACTTCACGTGCACGTGGGTATTCCTTTGAGAAATCCTTGTGGCCAATCCAGTAGTAACCTTGTGGCGGCGGGAAGACACCCTTTGGATCCTTGAGGAACTTCAGGTCAAACTTCTGCGCCATCCATGAAGGCTCCCACACAGTGACGGCAACCCACTCTTTACGATCGACTGCCGATTTCAATGCGGCTGTCATGGCAGCGGTACTGCCTTCGAGCAGTTGCAACTTGATGCCGTAGTCCTTGACCGCCTTGCTCGCGTCATTCATCAAGCCCGAACCTGGTTCGATACCGATGATCTTGTTGCCGAACTTCTCGGCGTTGTCATTGAGCTGTTCGATTGAATCGATGTTGACGTATTTAGGTACGGCGATCGCCTGGTAAAGGCCATAGGAAACCGGAGAGAGTTTTTCCAGGCGGTTCTTGTTTTTATTCCAGTAGTCATTCGCCGCGTAGTCGGTTTGTGAGGCAAGTACCTGGATATCACCTTTGGTCAGAGCGGCATAAGCGATACCCCACTCGGAAAACTCAATGACTTTTACGCTATAACCGGAGTCTTCAAGTACCTTTTTGGTAATACCGGTAATAGGAGTCAAGTCTTCCCAGGTCAACGTGCCCATGGTGATTGTTTTTTCTTCCGCGTGAACAGGCAGCATGACCATGCCCATCATCGCGACCGCGCAGACTGCCTTCCAAATCTTCTTCATGGCGTTCCTCGACCTACGTTAATACTTTTTATATTAGTCTCTAAACAATAGAGGCCCGTGGTGCACAGCTGTAAGCTCACCCTGTATTTCAGTTGTTGTTGCCTATCAACCCGTAAGCGAATTGATATTCAATGCCGTAGTTTCTGCGGCATCAACTTGTATCGATCCTCAAGCCAATGAGGCGAGGACCGGTATTATTTAAGTGGGGTTGGCAGGTCTGCCTTCATTCCATGGGGGGCGATAAACATTTCCATGTTCTCGCGAGAGAGTTCCCAATGTTCAAAAACCAGGTCAACTACAGCGCTCTCGTCACGACGCTCAATGGCGTCAATAAAAGAATCGTGGTGCTCTGCCGAAAGCTGTAGCCGTTGCTCCATGTCCGCATCACGAGGGCGGAAAAATGTATGGCCAATCCGCGCGTGATCAATCAGCAGTCTTTCGAGGCTGGGCTCAAGGTACTGATTACCCGACATTTCACCCATGATCGCGTGGAAGCGATTGTTTTCCACGACCATCATCAGGGCATCATGCGAAACCGTAGCGGCACGAAAGCGACGTTGCGTTTCCTTCAGGTCAACCAGTTGCTGAGCCTTGAAATTCTGAACGGCCAGGCGGCCAATCGCGGCGTACACCATGGGAGCGACCAGGAAAAAGTTTCGCAGTGTCGAGTGGTTCATGGGGATCACCCGGGCACCCCGGTTCTCCCTGATATCGATGTACCCCTCACCGGCAAGACGTCGAAACACTTCCCGTACCGGGGTTCTCGAAAGCCCGTACCGCTCGCTGATGGCAACCTCATCCAGCGCCTCGTCAGGATCCAGTTCCATCGTCAGAATCTGACGCTTCAGGTCGTCATATAGAGTGCTCTTGCCGTTTTTCACAATGACCTCCCAAGGCAGTCAAATCAGCGGTTACGGCTTGTTGTTGAATTCAGACTCGCACGGGTTTCGGGTGTCGTCAATGCTTTGTATTTTTTATGTATACACAGAAAATACTGTAAGAACACACATATAAAACAATTTTATTGCTTATAAATCATGTAGTTATGCTTACACGTCGAAATCGACTGGTCGTTAACAGAAATGTAACCTGTCGCAAATTGAACGCCCCTTTTGCGCCTGGAGCTGGCACTTATCGGAGTCGGATGTCTGCGCACGTCATCCAAAAGACCGCGAACGACAGGCTATTGCCATGACAAAACGGCAGTGATCGAAGGAGCCAGGAAGCCAATCGACGACTTGATGTCGATGGCTTCATGCAGATCACCGATCGCAGCAAGAATGTGATCAAGTCAGGTGGCGAATGGATAGGCTCCATCGAACTGGAAACCATTGCGATGGCCCATCCGGCAGCCTCCCAGGCTGCCTGCATTGCCGCGAAACACGCCAAGTGGGACGAATGCCCGTTGCTGATCGTCGTCAGGAAGCCGCAAGCGACACTGACGCGGGAAGAGCTGCTCGCCTTTTATGATGGCAAGATCGCGAAATGGTGGACGCCGGATGAAGTGATCTTTGTCGACACGATTGCGTTGGGCGCTACGGGCAAGGTCCAGAAGAACCGTCTTCGAGAGCAGTCCGGGTAGATAGGTGTCGAGTTGCGCGTAGAGCGCGCGGATTTCGATCGGCTCGAGCGAAGGGTCGGCGGCACCACCAATGAACAGGCTCGGCTGGCGTACCACCGCACCGTCGAGAAACGCGGTGACCTCCCAGTTCCGGTCGCGACAGCGCTGCCGGAGATCGAGTAGAAGACGCTGCGCAAGGTCTTGTGCGGATCGCTGGCCAACTCGCGGTCCGGCTTGTCGAGCTGCTGGAAATACAGGTGGTGATACACCCTACCGTTTGCCATTGCCTGCAAACCTGTGGTCGGCTTGACCTTGCCGCGAGCGGCTGACCGATACCTGTAGAGGTGCGCGTGTCCATTATCTATCTCCACCTTTGTTGTCATTGTCGACGTGAAGGTAGCCCTGAGCGGCTGCCCTGCACTACGCTTCCCGGGACACAATCTGGTGAGACTGGGACACGAGGCAAAGCATGTATACCTTGACGCGAAGCGCCAGCCTTACCGACTTTGAGCAGGTTGCCCGTTCAGTGGGGCTCGATCCATTTCGCATGCTGCGCATGACCAGGCTACCGGCCAGTGTCCTCGACGATCCGAACATCATGATCAGCAGCGATTCGGTAGGCTGGCTGCTGGAGGAGTCCGCCCGCCTGTCCGGCCAGGAGGCCTTCGGACTGCTGATCGCGGAAACCCGGCACCTTTCCAACTTTGGCATGCTCGCGCTACTCATCCGCGAAGAGCCAACGCTTCGCGCAGCCTTGCAATCGTGCTTTCGCTATACGCGCTTGCATAACGCCGGTGTGCAATTGTGGCTCGAGGATGCAGGCGACCTGACCCTGCTGCATGTGGGTGTGAACATGCAGGGCCATCGTGGCGTCTGGCGCCAGGCGATTGAACAGGCAACCGGTATTATGCTTCGCACGTTGAGCATTCTGAGCGGCCATACCTTCCGGCCGGTAAGGGTCAGTTTCACTCACGAGCGACCTTCCAGCCTGGAAGTGCACCAGCGCGTGCTGGGATCAACTATCGAGTTTTCCCAGGAATTCAATGCCATCGTTTGCCGTCGGCGCGATCTGGACATGCCTATTCCCACGGCCGACCCCGCGCTGCATCGCGAAGTGAAGCGATCGCTGGACATGCAGTTGGCCAACCTGCGCGACGAACCGGCGCAGCGGGTACGCCAGATCGTCAAGATGCTGCTGCCAAGCGGACTGTGCTCTGTCGATGGCGTGGCCCAGCATCTTGGCATGCACCGACGCACCCTTAACCGACACCTGGCGGCCGAGGGCGAGAGTGTCACGACGATCATCAATGCTGTACGCGCCGAACTCGCCGAAGAGTATCTGGCCAACAGCAAGCGCCGATTGTATGAGGTCGCCGAACTCCTCGGCTTTTCCTCTGCCGGTGACTTTTCACGCTGGTTCCGCAGCCGTTTTGGCAAGACACCCTCGGCTTGGGCCGTCTCCTACCGAGCGAGCAAGGTGGCATCCGGGCCCCTATCGCCTGAATAAAAAACAGGTTCATGTGCGACTCAGGCC